>JBKOZG010000288.1:0-7885 GCA_046725775.1 Actinomycetota bacterium
CGGTCGTTGAGGCGATTGAAGCGGGCATCCCGCTGGCGGTGGTGATCACCGAGGGCGTTCCGGTCAAGGACACGGCCGAGTTCTTCGCACGATCTCAGATCAGCTCGACTCGACTCATCGGCCCCAACTGCCCAGGACTGATTTCTCCCGGGCAGTCCAACGCGGGGATCATCCCGGCCGACATCACCGAGGCCGGGCGTATCGGGCTGGTCTCCAAGTCCGGCACGCTGACCTACCAGATGATGTATGAGTTGCGCGACATCGGGTTCTCCTCAGCGGTGGGGATTGGGGGTGACCCGATCATTGGAACCACGCACATCGATGCTCTTCAGGCATTCGAAAGTGACCCGGACACCGACGCCATCGTGATGATTGGTGAGATTGGTGGCGACGCGGAGGAGCGGGCCGCTGATTACATTGCTGCCAGTGTCACAAAGCCCGTGGTCGGCTACGTCGCCGGCTTCACTGCACCTGAAGGCAAGACGATGGGGCACGCCGGCGCCATTGTCTCGGGCTCATCCGGGACAGCGGCCGCCAAGAAGAAGGCGTTGGAGGCTGCCGGAGTCAAAGTCGGCAAGACGCCAAGCGAGACCGCGTCTCTGGTGCGCGAGATCATGACCAGCCTCTAGGAAATCACTCCTAACCGACCACCTCAGTCGACCTGGGTGGCGCGCGCGCCGGCGCGTACGGCCACCGTGTCCCATTGCGGGCTGCTGAAGTCGTAGTCACCTTGGGGGTTCAGGAAGGTATAGACCACCTTCGGTCCTGCGGAAACGATCCCGACACGAAACTTGGTCTTGCCCAGCGTCGATTTGTGCCACACGGTTGCGGTCCAGCCTGTGATCTTGGTGTTTCGGGCTCCGATGGTAGTCACTTTCTTCGGCTTGGAGACGGTTGCGGTGAGCACAGTCTTCTCGCATTTGGTGAGGTCGGATTTGAGCTTGTCGACCATCCCCGCGGCCGCCTTTGCGTCCTTGGTCGTCAGCACGATCTCATTCAGGCCGAAGAACTTCGTTCCACTGTCCGGGATCAGGTAGACCCTCGAACTCTTCGACTTTGCCGAGACGGTTGCCCAGTTGACGCTCTTCTCACACTGGGATCCTTTGAACTCCTCTTTCGGCAGTTCGATTTCTGTCGCCGTCCACGGGGCGGGCTTGGCACCAGCAGCAGGAAGGTCACCGGTGGCGAGGAACCCTGGCTCATCCCCGCCGAGCGGGGGCGGCCCGTCCTTGACGGAGGGAGTACCTCCGCACTTTCCGCGCGCCGGGCCGCATTGAACCTTGTTGACCTCCCCCAGCGCCTGGGCGACGGCGGTTATCGCCAGCGCCCGCGACGGTTGGGTAACGTCGACGACGTTCACGACGCGGCCGGTGCGGTTGAGGACCACGCTGTGGGCCGTCCGGCTCTTGATGCCATTCATAACCACCACGCCAATGGCCTGGTCGCCAACCCCGCTGACTGCGTGGCCTGACTGGATGTAGAAGCCCGTGACCGCACAGCCGCCGAGGGTCTTAGAGGCGAATGCATAGGCCGCGACGGCTTCCTGAGGGGAGTTGTATGCCGTCGCCTCATGCAGTGCATTCGGGGCATTCTTGCCGCCGCCGTTCAGCACGCGCACGATCTTTTGCTGCGGCGTTGGCTGGCCCTCCAATGGCTCGCCACCGAAGCAGGCTGCAGTCGGCACATCTTCCGATGGGCTGGGCTCTGTTAATTCAACCTTCCAGGTGCGATCCCGGTCGAGGAGGTCGCCTTGGCTTGGGTTGAGCATGGAGGCGTCGGTCAACGGCGCCGTCTCCGTCTGGTCCGGCAGTTGACTGGCGTTGTTGGACGTGCCGGTACCGCCGGGCCGACGCTGAGAGTGGCTCGCAGCGGTGAGGACGGCATAACTAACAGCGAGGCCGATGACAACCACCACAGACACTGCGCCGATCAGCAACGCCAGTTTGGCGCGTCGGCTGAGCGGCTTTCGTTCCTCTTCGTCGTAGTCGTCGATCGCCTCGCGGGGAGCTTCGCTACGATGCTGGCCCGGGCGACTGCGGGGGAGGATCGCGGTAGTTTCCTCGCCCCCGCCCTGCCTGCGGCGCGGGGTGGAGGTGACTAGCCGCGAGGTCTCATCAGTAGGCGGATCTACCTCGTGAGCTGGTGCCGCCCGCGATGCCGGCGAAAACAAGCCGTTGGTCCGCGTCTGGTCTCTATAGAGCGGCTTTGGACGCTCGTCATGGACGACGGGTGGCGCTACCGGCTTTCCTTTGTTGCGATCTGGTCCTGCCGGGTGTTCCGGCTTGGCAGGCTCGCTTTCTGGTTCTATAAAGGCCCGCCGGGGCCGATAGGTCGTGGACCTATGGTCGACCATGCTGAATTGCTCCCCCCGAGTCCGGAGTGCCATCGCAGGCTTCCTGGGTTGGCCGCTCGGATCCTCGAACGGCGACCACCGGAGACTTTACCCGGGCTGGCGTGTCTCGCCCACCCCGTGGCCGCGGGCTGGGCGAGCATGGAGGCACCATGCCGTCACTGCTTTCGACCCGGCGAACCGCCGCGGGGGTCTCGCTGCGCGCCACTCCCGCTAGGAAAAGAAGTGGTCAGGCAACCCGGGCGCAGTCGGCATCACCGCCGATCAGCTGGCCACTCATGGCTGTCGTGGGAGGTGTGGTAACAGCTCTCGCGAGCTGGATTCTCTGTGCTGGTGTGACGGTTGTCGGCTGGCTTGCGGCCGAGCCCGGGAGTCTGGGCGATGCGCTGCGGGTTGGGACCCTGCTCTGGTTGCTGAGCAATGGCGTGGGGGTGCGTCTTGGTGAAATCCCGGTCACGCTGGTGCCGTGGGGCGCGACCGCGATGATCGCTTTCATGATCTCGCGGTTCGCTGCAGTGAGCGCTCGGAAGGTTCGCACCCACCAGACGGCTGGCCCAGGGCTGATCAGCGTCGTCACGGTCGCGGCGTACCTGCTGTCGGTCCTTGTGGGGGCGAGGTTGTGGGGTGAACCGTGGCAGGTCCCAGCACGCTGGGCCGTGGTCATCACAGTGCTTCTCGGGGCGGCGTGGTGGGGCAGCAGCCGCAGTTTGGGCATCAGGCGAGTGGAGATTCCCGGCCGGGCGCGGGCGATCATCTGTGCCGTGTCGGCAGCCCAGCTCGCCATGCTGGTGGCGGGCGCGGCGGTGTTGGTCACCGCACTCTGGACGCATCTCAAGCAGGTGGAAACGTTGCACCAGGCGCTGCAACCAGGCGTTGCCGGGGGCATTGCGCTGTTCCTCCTACAGCTGGCATTCGTCCCGAACGCCCTGATTTGGTCTGCGGCGTACGCGCTCGGCTCGGGGTTCTCCCTTGGTGCCGGCTCGGTCATTGCCCCTGCCGCCACCCAACTGGGAATGGTCCCCGGCATACCGCTGCTGGGCGCGCTGCCATCCCCAGGCCCTGGTGACCTCACTCAACTGTGGTGGCTTGCTGCTGGCGCCGTCGCTGGAGCAATCGCGTGCTGGGTGGTGCTCGGTTTCGGGCACGTGCCCCGATTCGACCTGGCTAGCTTGGCAGGCGGGGTCTGCGGCTTGCTCGCCGGCGCGGTGTTCGCAGGATTGGCCTGGGCCGCCAGTGGTGACCTGGGGACGCTCCGGCTCACTGATCTAGGGCCGCGCCTGTTCCCGCTGCTGGTGATGGCCGGCACCACGATGGGTCTGTCTGGCCTGATCACCGGGCTGGCGTTGGGATTGGCCGCACGCGCTGGTCGCTAGGCTGTGCGTCGTGTCTGAGCCGCTCGCCGCTACGCACCCAGTGTCGTGTCTGCTAAGTCTCTTTACGGTTCGCGCCACCCAGGCACGCACCTCGCGGCGTTCTCCTCGGTCGGCACACGACCCGGTATTCCCCCCTCGTCGGCCTTGCTATGCACGCACCTGAACGACGCCAACCGCAAAGGAACTCAGGAGACACGACACTAGGCCGGGCAGCCCGACTCGTGGTGCTGGTCTCGGGTGGCGGCACCCTGCTGCAGGCGTTGATCGATGCGTGCGCCGACCCGGCGTACGGCGCGAAGATCGAGGCTGTCGGCTCGGATCGCCCCGGTATCGGTGGATTGGAGCGAGCGATGCGTGCCAACATTCCAACCTTCGTTGAGTCGCTGCAAGATCACGCCAGTAGAGCGGACTGGGACCGGGCGCTGACTGAAGACGTTGCCGCGTACCAGCCGGATCTGGTGATCAGTGCCGGCTTCATGAAGCTTGTGGGACCAGAGTTCCTGGCTCGCTTCGAAGGCCGAATGATCAATACGCATCCAACCTTGCTGCCCTCGTTTCCTGGAACGCATGGTCCTCGCGACGCGCTGGCCTACGGCGTCAAGATCACTGGTGCCACAGTGTTTCTGGTGGACGCGGGAATAGATAGCGGCGTGATCCTTGATCAGCGGGCGGTGCCGGTCGCCGACGATGACACGGTGGACACTTTGCACGAAAGGATCAAAGTCGCCGAACGTGAGCTGCTGGTCGCGATCACCCACCAACTCGTCACCCGGAGCTGGCGAGTCGCTGACAGGAAGGTGTTCTGGACATGACCGATTTAGTCGACGGCAATGACGCGAGCCGGCGTCCGATCAAACGCGCCTTGGTCTCGGTTTACGACAAGACCGACCTACTCCTGGTGGCAGACGCGTTGGTTCAGGCGGGAGCGGAAATCGTTTCCACCGGCTCAACGACCGAGACGATTGCCGAGGCAGGTTTGCCCGTAACTCCGATCGAGAAGGTCACCGGATTTCCGGAGTGCCTTGACGGTCGCGTCAAGACATTGCACCCGATGGTCCATGCCGGTTTGCTCGCCGACCTGCGGCTGGCGTCGCATCGCGCGCAGATTGCCGAGCTTGGTGTTGAGCCGTTCGATCTGTTGATCAGCAACCTGTATCCGTTCACCGCAACGGTAGCTTCCGGCGCGACTCCCGAGGCCTGCATCTCCCAGATCGACATCGGCGGCCCGGCGATGGTCCGGAGTTCGGCAAAGAACCATGCCTCAGTGGCTGTCATCACCTCGCCGGAGCAATATCCAAAGCTCCTGACAGCTCTTGTCGCAGGCGGTTTCACCCTGTCGGAGCGGCAAGCCCTGGCGGCGGCCGCCTTCGTGCACACGGCCACCTACGACGTAGCAGTGGCCAGCTGGATGGGCAGCGTGCTGACTGATCTCAGTGATGGCACTGGCTTCCCGCGGTGGATGGGCGGTACCTGGGAGAAGGTCACCGGACTGCGGTATGGGGAGAACCCGCACCAGCCGGCAGCCCTCTATCGGGCCAGCGGGACCACTCGCGGACTGGCGAGTGCGCAACAGCTGCACGGCAAGGAAATGTCGTATAACAACTACGTCGATGCAGACGCCGCCCGCCGGTGCGCCGGCGATTTCGATGAGCCTGCCGTCGCGATCATCAAGCATGCGAACCCATGTGGCGTCGCGGTCGGGTTGGACATAGCCGAGGCCCATCAGAAGGCCTATGCCTGCGATCCGACCTCAGCGTACGGCGGAGTGATAGCAGCCAATCGGCCGGTCAGTCTACAGATGGCGCGACAAGTCGCGGATGTGTTCACCGAGGTGATCATTGCGCCCGGGTACCTCGTCGGTACGGTCGATGTGCTCACAGCCCGGAAGAATCTCCGGATTCTTGTTGTCGAGCCACCCCCGCGCGGTGGCGTTGAGAGCAGGCGCATCGACGGTGGGCTCCTGGTCCAGCGTTCCGACCGCTTGGACTCTGGTCATGATCGGGCCGCCAACTGGCAGTTGGCTGCTGGTCCGCCGGCCTCCGACGAGGCGCTGGCGGATCTGGAGTTCGCCTGGAAGGCGGCACGGTCAGTGAAGTCGAACGCCATCCTGCTCGCACGGGACAGGGCCTCGGTCGGAGTTGGGATGGGGCAGGTGAATCGCGTCGACTCCTGCCGGCTGGCCGTACAAAGGGCGGGGGAGCGTGCTGCAGGTTCCGTCGCTGCCTCCGACGCTTTCCTCCCCTTCGCCGACGGGCCCGAGATCCTGCTGGCCGCCGGCGTGTCGGCTATTGTGCAGCCGGGCGGCTCGGTGCGCGACGGGGACGTGATCGCAGCAGTCCAGGCTGCTGGCGCGACCATGTACTTCACCGGTGCGCGACACTTTCTCCACTGACTCTGAGGAACTGGGGGGTGCACATGACGGCGCGGATCCTTGACGGGAAAGCGCTGGCCGAGACCATCAAGGCTGAGCTTAAAGATCGGGTGTCCGCGCTCGCCGAGCATGGCATCATCGCGGGTCTCGGTACGGTGCTCGTCGGTGACGATCCCGGAAGCCGCTCCTACGTGGCCGGTAAGCATCGGGATTGTGCCCAGGTCGGCATCGCCTCGATCCAATTGGAACTGCCCGATACAACCTCCCAAGATCAGCTTGCTTCGGTAATCGCGGAGTTGAACGCCGACCCTGCTTGCACCGGCTACATCGTCCAACTGCCACTGCCGGATGGCCTGGATGACTACGCCGCACTCGCGCTGGTCGATCCCGAGAAGGATGCCGACGGTCTGCATCCAGTCAACCTCGGCAAGCTGGTGCTGGGAGTGCCTGGCCCTTTGCCGTGCACGCCGCGTGGCATCGTCGAACTGCTCCGCCGCAATGGGATTGGCCTCAATGGTGCGGAGGTCTGTGTGATCGGCCGAGGTACCACGGTCGGCCGGCCGCTGGGACTGCTGCTGTCGCGGAAGAGCGAGAACGCGACCGTCACCCTGTGTCACACCGGGACGGTTGATCTGTCCCGGCATACCCTCCAGGCCGACATTGTGGTTGCGGCGGCGGGTCGGCCCAGGCTCGTCACCGCAGAGATGATCAAGCCGGGCGCGGTGTGCGTGGATGTCGGCATCACTCGTACCGATGACGGCCTGACTGGTGATCTTGATCCGAGCGTACGCGAGGTCGCGGCGTGGGTGGCGCCGATGCCGGGCGGGATCGGGCCTATGACGCGGGCCATGCTGCTCAGCAACGTCGTCGAACGCGCCGAACATCTGGTGGCTCGTGCCGCGGCCTGAGCCAAGCGCGGCTGCAAGATCACTGCGGCAGTGGCCGCTATTGATCGTGGTGATCGGGGTGCTGGCCGGCCTGGTGGTCAGCTTCCTCGGCGAGTCCACTTGGCGGCTGGGCTGCCTGCTCATCGGCGCTTCCCTCGGTGTTGGGGCGGTCGAACGGATCGCCCTGCCCAGCCGGGACGCCGGACTACTTCAGGTAAGGACGAAGGCCTTCGACGTCACTGTTCTTGCGGTCGCTGGGGCGGCGATCATCGCACTGGCGATCGTCGTCCCCGAAGGTCGCTAGGTGAGCGCCAAGTATGTCAGCCGCCGCTTTGGCTCGCTCCGACGGCAACGACGATGATGGTGATGATGATCGTGAGGACGATGGACACCAAAGCGATGATCGTAAAGACCTTGCCGAGCATCCGGCCAACGCTGATGTTCTGCTCATTGGAGTACTGGAAGCCCGACGCCCGGATGTCCTGCTTGGCTTTGTTTCCCAGGTACCAGGCGATGGGCGCGAAGATCGTGATGAAGATTCCGAGTATCCCGAAGATCAGGATCAGGGTGCCCTGCGGGTGCTCCTGCGGCGGCGTACCGTAGGGCTGGCCATATGGCATATGTGACTGCTGGCCGTATGGCGCTGGCTGCTGGCCGCCCTGTGGGTACTGCCCGGGCTGGCCGTATGGTGCTTGCTGCTCGCCGCCCTGTGGGTACTGCCCGGACTGACCGTAGGGCGTTTGCGGGCTCGGCTGAGTCTGGGGATTTTCGTCGTACGGGTTGGTCATGGCGAATATTGTTCCTTATCGGATCCGGACGGTGCGGCGGGCTGTTGGCACTGGTAACTTGCCGCGTATAGGCGGGGCGGAGCTGGGGGTTAGCCGGCGCTTCCCGCCCAATGAGG
>JBKOZG010000228.1:0-5126 GCA_046725775.1 Actinomycetota bacterium
CAAGCCACCACCGGGAAAGGAGTAATGCCCCTGCCGAACTGAACCACCAGGGAGAACTCATGTCCGTCAATGGGGAAGAACGCGACCACCGACGGGGAGAACTCCTGACCGCCAGCGGGGAGACCAAGGTGGCCGTTGACATGTTTGCACGCCGTTATGCGGCGCTCGGGCGACGTGGCTGGATGGTGGCGGCTTTGGCGACGCCCGTGGCAGCTCTCGTCGTGGCCGGCTGGCCGGATCTGAATACGCTCAGCGTGCGACTGGTGATCGCAACAGCGATTCTTTTCGGGTTCTTGACGGCCGTGTCGGCCCAGACACTGAAGCAAGGGGCCGAGTGGTCAGAATCTCAGGACCGAACATGGTGCTGAGATTCCGACAAGTTGGCAAGGAGGTCAATCGTGAGCGTGATGAATCGCAACCTCGGACTCACGCTTAAGCCCAGGAAGTAGGCCGGAAAGGAGATAAGCATGGATCAGCCGACCGCGGACCAGGCACTCAAGGAGATCGAGGTGCTGGTTGGTGAATGGAGCCAGAAGGCGACACCGGCCGGCGGCGAGCCATGGCCGGGAGAGGCCAAAGCCACCTTCGAATGGCTCGAGGGCGGCCAGCTTCTGCTCGAGCGCTCGACCGTGGATATCCCGGAGGCGCCCGACGGCGTCTGCGTCTACGGCTGTGACGCCGCCAACGGCACCTACTACCAGCTCTACACCGACGACCGGAACGTCTGCCGGGTCTACCAGATGAGCATCGGCAACGGCGAGTGGAAGCTTTGGCGCGAGGGCGAGCCCTTCAACCAGCGCTTCACCGCGACCATCAGCGAGGACGGCAACAGGATCGAGGGCCGCTGGGAGTACGACGAGGGAGACGGCTGGAAGACCGACTTCGACCTGGTCTACACCCGGGTGAGCTAGGCAGCCTGGATCACGCGGCTGGGTGACGGAACCGGGGGGTGCTTGAGTGCTTTTGCCTCGAGGGCGTGGAAACGCTGACGCTGCACGTCGGGTTTCTCCGACCCGCGCGAGAGGAGGAGCCATCGCAGCAGGCGCCGCAGCCGCAGGACCGGGCGGCGACGGCGGCGACCAAGACGCTGGCCAGCGAGGGGCACAGTTTCCTTCGCGGTTCCCAAGAGGTGGACGATATGGCGGGCGTAACTGGCTGGGACCCCGTATCGGCGGCAACCCTCTCCAATCGGCCCCGAGGCTCCTCGCCTCGTGTGTTCGAGATGCGCAGGGAGACGACCGCTGGCGGCCAGGAGAAGAGGTCGCGTCGTGAACCCCGCAAGTGCCGGAAGACGGGCTATCGCACGACCTGACCCGGAGGGGGATTGGACGGCGCGCTGCATCGTGACCTCGGCGGAGTCCCGATTGGCGATAGTCACCATAGCGAGCACAGTTGTGAGCGACCGTTGCTGGCAGGAGTGCTGCTCGACCTCACCGGGTGCGGTCAACGAGGGGGCGTTGGGCTTGAGCGCCGTCATTGGGATCGGTCATGGAAGCGTCCAAGACTGGCCTTCCTTCTCGATCCGCCACACGCCGGGTGCCGATCGGAAATTGCCGCTCCCCCGCCTCCTTCGTGATCTTGGTAGCCGTACCGCTGTACTCGCCGGTCGACGGATCGCGGATCCACCGGTGAGCTGGTGTGGCATTTTCAGATCGTGCATCACAATATCTGGGATTACGATCTGCCCGCACAGCCCAGCCTGATCACCATTCGGAAGGATGGGCGGGACATTCCTGCCCTCGCCCAGCCCACCAAGATGGGTTTTCTCTATCTGCTGCACCGCGAAACCGGCGAGCCGATTTTCCCGGTGGAAGAACGCCCGGTAACCGCGCTTGTGTTGTTCGCCGCTGTCGCGATCGCCTGGCTGTTAAGCCATGGGCGCAATCGCAAGTGGAGGAGGTCGCAGGCATGAGATGTGCAACAACGCTTCTTGTGGCGACCGGCTTCGTGATCTCGGGTCGCTCTTTCTCGGCGAGAGTGATACGCGAGACAGCGCACGCACGCGACGATTTATCTCGATGCCGAGCGGGGGAAGCTTGACGAGGCGGGCAGGTTTTCAGCCGCTCAAAGCCACCTCCGCGATGTCAATCGGCAGCGCCTGAAGACCGCGCCGTGCGAAAGCAAAACTTAGACCGGATTCCCGCGTTACTCAACATCTAGTAGGCGTACCCCTCAGGGCGTGCCAGCCGAGAATCATGAAGGCAGAGCCGACCATGATCTGCCCGATCGATTCCGAAAACGTTCCTTCCGTATTAGGAAGAAACATGGTGACCGGAATTGAGGCGATCAACAATGCTGATGCCCATCGCGGATAAACACCTGTTTTTAAGGTCGCCAGACCGAAGAGAACTATTCCGATACCGAAGAGAGGGGCGGACAGGGTTATGCCAGTTGTCAGGTGTGGTGCCGCCACTTGTCCTGTTACCAGATTCGGGGCTATACGCGCCAAGGTGGGCCATACAAACACCTCAGCCCAAACATTCCCGACGAGCAGAGCTGTGCCGAAGAACGCCACAATGAAACCCCATAGACCGAAGGTGCCGGCGGCGATCGACTGCCGGTTGTAGAGGGCGAGCAGCGCCCAGAGGAACAGCACTGTGCTGAGCAGGCGCAGGCTGGAAGCGGTCAGATATGAAGCGGTCAAATCCGCTCCAGCAACGCCCAGCTTCTCGTAGGGAACAACGAGCCACTCCAACAGGAACGAGATGACCAGTGCTGCACCGCCGACGATTGACGCCCAAGCGCCGGCCGCGATGAATGTGGAGAGACGATCCATGGCGGGCTTGGCTGTTTCTCTGGCTAGCTTCACTGTGGATACTCCTTGAACTGATTGAATCGAGCACGTCCTCGATGCGCACGGTCGGTTGAACGCCAAACCCGTGTTCGTTAGGCGATGGCGTCCTGGATGGCGGCGGTGGTCTTGGCAGGATCATCGACTCCGACGACAAGCCGGCTGTAGCGGTGGTCGATGAGGTCGATGACGACCGCCTTGGTGGGGTCGTGCAGGTCCCAGAAGATCCGCTTTCCGTCGCGGTGGAAGGTGCCGGCGACGATGACGCCGGGTATGTGCGCTCCCGGGCCGCGCCAGCCCTTCCATCCGTACACCACATCGGGATCCTGCTTGGCGCCGGTGATATGGACCAGCGGGATCTCTAGGCGGCTCGTGAAAGTCCATAGTTTGTCGAGGCCCTCGATGTTGATGACAAGCTTGTCGTTCTCGACTGTGATGTTTGCCATGGATTTCTCCTTTCGTGTGTTGTGGTTGATCAGGCCGCGCCGCCGAGGACCAGCGCGGTTAGGGCCAGTCCGCCAGAAAGATTGAGCAGGCAGTGGGCCCACATTCCGACGTAAATGTTGCGGGTGCGATATACCGGGAACACGACCGCGGCGAAGGCAGCCAGAATTGCCGGGTACAGCCACGGCTGCCAGAGGTGGTAGACGGTGAACAGCAACGTCTCCAGCAACGGCGCCTTCCTGCCGAAGCGGGTGAGCCGGGGTAGTAGGTAGCCGCGGAAGTACAGTTCTTCGACGATGGGGCCGGCCAACACGTTGAGGATGAGATATGCGCCGCACGTGAGCAGCAATGCAGACCGGGGATAGCCGACAAGGCCCGCGGCGTCGGCGCTGCTGGTCGCGGCGAAGCCGGGCGGGAGCCAGGCGAAGTATGTGGTCTTCAAGGTGGTGCTGATCGGGGTCAGTGCGAACCAGCACAGCCAGCTCCAGGCCAGGATGCCGACGACCAGAAGCGGGTACAGCCACCAGCGCAGCGGCTCCCGGTAGAGCACTACGCCGGCCAGCGAGAGTCGGCCGTTGCGCCGCCATCCCTGAATCAGTAGATGGCCGAGCTGGACGGGCAGCTGTGCGACCAGGAGCGCGAGGACAAGGGCGGCGATGGGTGGCAGACCCGCGGTTTTCACAACAGGAACGGCAGCCACCGTCACGGCCAGGATCAACAGGCCGGGCAGCAGGTGGTAGACGACCGTTGCCGGCAGTGAGTGTTGTTCCACCTCATCTGGTGCGGTGGAGGAGAGGGCGATGGGCTTGAGCGTGGTCATGTGATCCTCCATTCAGATACTGAATAGTATCTGAATACTGATTAGTATGTAAAGAGCTGGGGAGGTTGACCTACAGTGCGCAGCGTGAGGACACGACTGACCAGGGCCGAGAGCAGGCAGCGGACTCGTGACCAGCTGATCGACAGCGCGGCCAAAGTCTTCGCCGAGCGCGGCTACCACGCCGCATCGGTCGACGAAATCGCCGAGGATGCCGGGTTCAGCAAGGGCGCCGTCTATGCCAACTTCCCTGCCAAGGAGCAGCTCTTCCTTGCAGTCATGGACCGCCAGCAGAAGCTTCAACAGCAGTCCTTCCAAGCCATGGCAGACCCGGCGAAACCGCCGTCTGATGCCATGGCCGAGCTCGCCGAGGTCGCGGCCCCGACCGACCCAGAGGCGTGGCGATTTGGGCTGCTCACCCTTGAGTTCTTCCTCTATGCCGTGCGACAACCCGAACTACGGGCTGAGCTGGCCGAGCGCTTCGAGGTCACCCGGCAACAGCTCGCCGCCTCCCTCGAGCCACACCGCGCCGGCCAGGAGAAGCCGACACTGACTGCCACCGAGCTCGCGATCATCGCCGTTGCCGCCAGCTACGGACTCGGTGTGCAGGCTGTGCTCGATCACACAGCCATTCCGCCCGACCTCTATCAACGGATGATGGCCAAGCTTCTCGGTTGAACCGGGTCCGCGGACCTGAAGGGGCGAGGGTCGCCGGAGGGCATCGAAGCCGCACAACGGGCATATCAGCGGCTGAGGTCGTTGTACGCCTCGCGGACCCATTGCTCACATGGCTCCCTAGCTCCTCAATGCGATTCACGCACGCGGAACCGGCGCAGCGACAGGCGCATCCCGGTCGGAGGTCCGGCTTAAGAATTGACGGCGTCAGGCTTGGCCGGCTGGTCGGGGTTGCGCTTCAACGGCCTGTAGACCGGCCTGCAGCCGCGCAGCAGCAGTGTCGAGCTCTGTACGGTCCCAAAGCCGCCAGTCCGCATCGATGCGGAATGAGTCGCCGTGGTAGCGAGGAAAGACGTGCATGTGGACGTGCGGCACCTCTTGAAACGCCGCCTCACCGTC
>JBKOZG010000056.1:0-3745 GCA_046725775.1 Actinomycetota bacterium
AGTTCCAGTAGGGCGCTGACGATAGCCTGGAAGTCTGCCCCGCCGGGTGCGGCGCCCCACCGGCCATGCCACTCGGGATCCGCCAGATCCAGCAGCGATTTGGGCAAGTCGGCCTCGCTGACTTTCGAGGTGTTGTAGACGAAAACCGTGGCACGTGCCGCGATGCCCACCCACTTGCCGGAACTGGTCGAGTACTTGTTCGGGACCTGCTCCAACGTGGCCGGGTCCACGTCGGCGAACAGTCCGGCATCCTCGACGACCGCCATCGCCGGAGAGTTCTCCGTCAGGAAGACCTCCGCAGGGGATTTGTCGCCTTCCTGCTTGATCTGGTTGGCCAACTCAAAGTCCTTGCCGTTGCGAATGACCACATTGATCCCGGTTTGCTTGGTGAACATGTCGGCCCAGGTCTTGGTGACTGCCTCGTGCTGAGCGTTGTAGACCACCAGTGCGTTGGGGTCGTCGGCCTCCGGGGCCGCGCCTCCACCCCCGCCACAGGCGGTGGCGATCATCAATGTCAGCACCGATCCGGCTACCGCCAGCAGGCGTCGTCCATGCACTGCAGATCCTTTACCCCGAGGTCCAGAGCCTGGGTACCCCCGGCATGTGGACCGGCCAACCCTCGTCAGACTTTAGGCTAGCCTACTTTAGGCAAGGCTTACCTATCCCGTCGCAATATCACCAGGGGGACTCGTGACGGTGTCAATCCGCGACGGATTCACATTGGGACATGCCTTGTCCACGTTTGGTGATTCACCGGCCCTACTGACCGAGTCTGGGGTCCTGACCTATGCCGCCCTCAACGCCAGGGTGGAGGATGCGGCGGCCCGGTTGGGCGAGAACCGCCGGCTGGTCTTGCTCGAGGCGATGAATACGGTGGAGGCGGTGACCGCGTACCTCGGTGCGCTGCGGGCGGGCCATCCGGTGATCCTGGCCTATGCATCACGACCCCACTCGCTCGATGAGCTCGGGCGGCGGTTCGACGTGGATGTGATCATCACTGAACACGGGTGGCGCGAGCGCCGGACAGAGACTGTGCACGAGCTCCATTCCGATCTCGCCCTGCTTCTCTCGACATCCGGATCGACCGGGTCGCCCAAGCTGGTTCGGCTCTCCCGGGCGAACCTGCAGTCAAACGCGGAGGCGATCGCGACATACCTGAATCTCCGCCCCGACGACCGGGGTGTGACGAGCCTGCCGCTCTGCTACTGCTATGGGCTCTCAGTCCTACACAGCCACCTGCTGGTCGGCGCCGGCGTACTGCTCACCGCGCGTAGCGTGATCGATCCTGAGTTCTGGCGGTTCGCTGAGCGAGGCGGAGCGACGTCCTTCGCCGGGGTCCCGCATACGTTCGCGCTGCTGGAGCGTTCCCATCAGGCCTGGTATGCGACCCCGACCCTGCGGTTCGTCACCCAGGCCGGCGGGCGGCTGCCGGCCGAGGACGTACGTCGGTTGAGCGCGCTTGGGCAGCACAACCGCTGGCAGTTCTTCGTCATGTACGGGCAAACCGAGGCCACGGCCCGGATGGCGTACCTGCCGCCGAGCGAGACGTCGCGCCACCCCGAGTGCATCGGGCGAGCTGTCCCGGGCGGCTCGCTGCACATCGACGGCGCTGGACCGGACGGCGTCGGCGAGCTCGTCTACTGCGGACCCAACGTGATGATGGGCTACGCCGAAGACCCATCGTCCCTCGCTGAGGGTTCGGGGCCGCATGAGCTACGGACCGGGGACTTGGCCCGCCAGCACTCGTCTGGGCTGTTCGAGATCGTGGGCCGACGCAGCCGCTTTGCAAAGCTGCTCGGGCATCGCATCGATCTGGACCGTGTCGAGGATCTGCTCGCCGCGGAGGGCCGGCCGGTCGCCTGCACCAGCGATGACGGCCAGCTCCACGTCGCTGTAATCGGCGGCGAGTCGGCATTGATGCGCCGGCGAGCAGCCCGCCTCACAGGACTGCCACCCGGTCTGGTCAGTGTTCGGCAATACGCAGAGCTGCCGCGCCTGCCCAGCGGCAAGATCAATTATCCGCTCCTGTCGGCCAGCACATCGCCGGTCGACCGCGACACGTCTGACCTTGCCAGCGCGCTGCAGGCGGCGTACGCCCAGGTGCTGGGCTTCGACCGCGTGGAGTCCAGCTCGACGTTTGTCCAGCTCGGCGGCGACTCGCTCAGCTACGTCGAAATGTCGGAATGCCTAGAGGAGCTGCTCGGCACCCTTCCAGCGAACTGGCCTGAGCTGACGCTGACCGAGCTGGTCGCGACCGCCATCCGACCAGCCGGTGAGGCGACGGTGTCGCCTGCCGGCCCAGGGTCGAAGCCCGGTGAGCTCGCCATCAACCCCAGCCGGCCGGATCGGGTACGAAACGTGCCAGACGAGCACCTACGACAAGTCGACACCAGTGTGGTGCTCCGGGCTGCCGCGATCAGCCTGATCGTGCTCGTCCATGTGGATGTGTGGGGCGTGCGCGGTGGAGGACACCTGCTGCTTGGACTGGCCGGCTACACCTTCGCCCGGTTTCCGCTGGCTGCGGTTCGGGTGGCAGGGCGAGTCAAGCCCCTCATCAGATCTCTGGCCCGGCTCGCAGTCCCCAGCGTGCTGTTCATCGCCGCCGTGGCGGCGTTCGACGATGACTACGCCCTCGCCAACGTGTTTTTGGTAAATCATGTGCTGGGACCGCCGACCTGGACCGAAACTTGGAACTTCTGGTTTGTGGAAGTCCTCGTCACGATCCTGCTGGCCAGCATGGTGCTGCTGGCCGTTCCGGCCGTACGCCGCTTCGAGCGGCGGTACACGGTGGCGCTGCCTGCCCTGGTGCTCGCGGCCGGGCTGATCGTTCGGTACGACGTCTTTGGGCTGAGCGAGGTCTCGATGCGCTTTGGTCGGCCGCACACAGTCTTCTGGATCTTCGCACTCGGCTGGCTGGCGTATAGCGTTCGAACGGTGGGCGCGCGGCTAGCGGTCAGCGCCGTCATCGCAATCACATTGACCGGTTATTTCCCCGGGGAGCCCGCTCGCGGCCTGATCGTACAAGTCGGGCTGCTGCTGGTGCTGTGGCTTCCGACGCTCTCGGTGCCACGCGTGCTGACACCAGTGCTCAGCCGAATTGCGGCCGCCTCGTTGTGGATCTATCTGACTCACTGGATTGTCTGGCCGTTGCTGCTTGACCTTGGATTACCGCGTCCGCTGGTCGCAGTGGCCTGTCTCGGGATCGGAGTGCTCGCCGCTGGCGTTCTCGACCTCCTGCAACCGCTGATGCCGCACGGTGTCAGGTCTGCCTCTCGCGGACACCAAGTACGGCCTCGTTCTGTTGATAATCCCGCGTATCCCACCACGTGCCATGCTCCATCAGCGACATTCCTCGAGTCGCGTGAGCCAGGCCGTGATCGGCCCCGGCTCGATGCGCCTGACATGCGCTAGCCTGAAGTTTCGTCGCTCCAAAGCTTGAGGCACGTTTGAAGCACAGCGGAGGTGCGACAGCATGCGTAGCGTACAAAAATGCCTTGTCAGGCGGATGTAGTTCAATGGCAGAACATCAGCTTTCCAAGCTCAAAACGGCCGTTTTCGATCACGAGTTTGTTCGGCCCTTTCACTAGGCGTTACGAGCATCTGACCTAGTTGGCGGTGGCTCGTGTCAAGCCTTGGGCAAGGGCGTGCCTGGTCCGCCCGTGGTCTGCGGGCCGAGCTGGATTTATGAAGCCTTTACGGTGAGTCGGTGGTGGATGGCCTGGCGCCCACACTGACGGTATGCGAC
>JBKOZG010000389.1:0-4659 GCA_046725775.1 Actinomycetota bacterium
CACTCAGCAGCGGCGCCACCACGGGCGCCCCTGATCACGGGCCGCCTCCCGTCCTGATCGAGAACGACCCCCTAGCGTTGCTGACGTGGACCTGCCTGCGGCTGCCCTGACGTTCGACGCGTACGGCTTCATGCACTGGGCCGTGCTGGTCGGGACCGTCATCGGCGCGGTGCTGCTGGTCCGTCTCGGGCGCCGCCACCGGGGCACACCTGAGGAGCAGACGTTCACGCGGGCGTTCGCCATCGTCCAGTTCGCAGTGACGTTCGGCTTCATGGCGCTTTGGCTGATTCCGCCATTCTTCAACCTGCAGCAATCGCTCCCGTTGCACCTCTCCGACGTGCTGCGGGTTGTCACCGGCTACGCCCTCTGGAGTCGGCGACCCTGGGCGTTTGCGCTGACCTACTACTGGGGTCTCACCCTGAATCCGCAGGCGCTACTCACTCCCGACCTCCAACCAGACATCGCACCCGCCCTGGAGATCGCCTCCTACTGGGTCCAGCACGTACTGGTCATGTGGGCGGTGATTTACCTGACTTGGGGTCTGGGACTGCATCCAAACTGGCGCAGCTACCGGCAGACACTCGTGGTCACTGTCGGATGGGCGGCGGTCGTCTTCGTGATCAACCGCGCTCTCGGAACCAACTACGGCTATCTGAACGGCAAGCCAGGCGGAGCCTCGCTCTTGGACTTGCTGGGCGATTGGCCTTGGTACCTGCTGGTGGCATTTGCCGTGGCAGCTGCTGTCTGGGCCATGATCACCTGGCCTTGGACGCGGCGTACGCGAACACAGCGGTGAGCTGATTTTCACGGGGGTCGTTTGTGATCACAAGCACCCAGAGGGCCTCAATGTGGGACGTAATCAGGCCGTTTGCGATCACAAGCACCCAGAGGGCCGCAGTCTGAGCCGTAATCGGTTCGTTTGCGATCACAAGCACCCGGGAGGGCCTCAAACTAGGCCGCAATCAGGCCGCTTGGGATCACAAGCACCGGGAAGGCCTCAAGCTAGGCGCCAATCAGGCCGTTTGCGATCACAAACACCGAAACGATCTTCGGCAGACCGCAGAAATGAGACCAGGGCCACGCTAGCGAGGCATCCGTAGCGCGGAAAGGGGGCCGGCGCGCAGGGGGACCGTTCGCCAGCTGGCCTGGAACGTCCCGCTGGCCAGCGAGCATGTGAGCCCGAGCCGGTGCGGCGTCTCGAGAAAGATGACCTCCGCTCGGAACGTGTCCTCGTCGGTCCAACCGCCGCTGATCGCGAGCGGCACACCGGTCTTGCCATGGTCGGTCTCGGTCAGGTTGGTACGCCAGCCTCCGACGCCGACCGTTGCGCCGAACTCAGCATCACCCTCGATGAAGGTCAACTGCCATAGCTCGCCATCGTGGCGAAGCCGGACGCCAGTGAGTGTCGGCTGCGCCTCGCATGATCCGCCCGCTGGTTGGAACGAGCCCTCCGCCCAGGCGGCTACGGAGGAGTCCGGAGCTCGCTTGGCCTGGAAGGCGGCCAGCTGTAGCCCGTCGAGTCGGGCCGCCAGCTGATTCGCGACTGGTGACGGATCCACCGTCGCGACCCCCATGGCCGGCAGCAGATCCGCCCAAATCGCGTCCAAGATGCCCTGCATGTTCTCGGTACCCGCGGTCGTGGCAATGACTGCATCCTGTTCGGGGAGCACCACGCAGAATTGCCCGTACGCCCCGTCACCGCGGTATCCGTGGCGGGCCATCCAGAACTGGAACCCGTACCCCTGCTGCCAGTCCGGCTTCAGCTCGTTCGGGTCTTCCATCTCGGCCCGGGTCTCCACCTGGACCCGGGTAGCATCGGCGACCCACTGCTCCGAAAGCAGCCGCTGACCGTTCCAGACCCCACGGTTGAGATAGAGCAACCCGAGCCGGGCGATCGCGTCGGCGGTCGCATGGAGCCCTGTGTACCCGAGGTCACGACCAGCGGCATCCCGTTGCCAGCCGGCCTGACCGATGCCCAGTGGGTCAAACAACCTGGGTCGCAGGTACTCGATCAGGGTCTGGTGGGTCAGTCGCTGGACAATCGCGGCGAGGGTGTACGTACACGGTTGGTTGTAGGCGAACACGCTTCCCGGCTCGCGATCGGGCGGGATGAGCAGGAACCCGCGTACCGGTTCGGTTGGATCGAGCGTCAATGTTCGCGCGATAGTTTCCTCAAGATGCCCGCTGGCCATGGCGGCCACGTGGCGGACCAAGATCGACCGACTGCGCCGATCAGTGATCTCGCTGTCGAGCTCTGGAAAGTAGGAGAGCACAGTCTCGTCCAGGTCAAGCAGCCCGTCGGCGATTGCGAGCGCCGCGGCAGTCGAAGTGAAGCTCTTGCTGAGCGAGTAGAGCAGGTGCGGCTGCTCCGGCAGGTACGGCGACCACCAACCCTCGGCCACCACCTGGCCGTGCCGGAGGATCATCAAGCCGTGCATCTCGATGTCCGGCGCAGACTCCAGATCGTCGAGAAAGGCCAGGATTCCCGCTGGATCGATGCCCTGGGACTCCGGTGAACTGCGCGGTAAGGCGGTGACATTCATGCACGCGAGCCTAGAACGAGAGGACCTGTCGCATTCAGGAGGCGAGGTCGCCGCTCTCGGCCGAAAGGGACCTGGTGAGGGCGTCCAAGATCACGCCGAGCCCGAACGCGAACTCGTTCCCGAAGTCGTAGCCGGGCTTCAGGATGTACTCGGTCGCCATCTCGGCGAAGTGCGGGTAGGCGTCGGCCGGGAACTGCTGCAGCATCGGCTCGGCAACCTCGACGACGGTCTCCGGGCCCTCGAAGGGCAGGGAGATCTCCTGCAACGCGAATCCGTATATGTAGCTGTCGAGCAGCGCATACGCGTGGGCAGTCATCTCCACGGAGAAACCGGCCGCTCGCAGCGTGCCGATGGTCGCGTCGTGGTGGCGCAACGTTTCCGGCCCCGGCGTCTTGCGAGACTCCATGAGCCCGATGGCCCACGGGTGGCGCCTCAGCACCCGGCGGGCCGACTCGGCCCGCCTGATGATCTCCGACCGCCAGTCACCGTCGGCAGACGGCGCCTCGATCTCACTGAAGACCAGATCGACGATGCCGTCGAGAATCTCCTCTTTGTTGGCAACGTGGTAGTAGAGCGCCATTGGCTTGACGCCGAGTTCGTGGGCGAGTGATCGCATCGTTAGGGATCCGATTCCCGTGGCGTCGGCGATTGCAACGGCGGCGCGCAGCACCCGTTCGCGACTGAGCGGAACGCGCTTCTGCGGCGTCACACTGGCTGTTTTCGACATAACTCTCCGGCCGCTAGCACTGCTTGTACTTTGTACGATACCCTGCTGTACTAAGTACGGCTAGCAGTTGCCGGCACCCGCTCGAAAGGAGTACCTCATGGGATTGGAACGCCAGGACACCCATGACACCAGCGATGGCCGGAAGGCACGATGCGGGCCATTGTGCAAGGCGCGTACGGCTCCCCCGACGTCTTTCGTCTTGCGCAGATCAGAATCCCTGAGGCCGCCGACAACCAGGTGCTGGTACGCGTGCGGGCAGCTGGTTTGGACAGGGGCACCTGGCATCTGATGGTGGGCCAACCGTATCTGCTTCGCCTCGCATTGGGATTTCGCAAACCGAAGAGGCCTGTGCCTGGGCTCGATCTCGCTGGCACAGTCGTTGCAGTCGGCCCGGCGGTGACCAGATTCTCCCAAGGCGAGGAGGTATTCGGGACTGGCCACGGCTCTTTCGCCGAGTACGCAGTCGCACCAGAAGATCAACTCGCCCGCAAGCCCCGCAGCCTCTCCTTCGAGCAGGCCGCGGTGGTTCCGGTGTCAGGGCTCACCGCCTTACAGGCCCTGACCGATGTCGGACGCCTCCAGCCGGGGCAGCAGGTCTTGATCATCGGCGCCTCCGGCGGCGTCGGCAGCTACGCCGTACAGCTGGCGAAAGCTCTCGGAGCCGAGGTCACCGGCGTCAGCAGGACAACAAAGCTCGATTTGGTGCGATCCCTCGGCGCCGACCATGTCATCGACTACACGCGCGAGGACTTCGCAGATGGCGCCGACCGCTACGACCTGATCATCGATATCGCAGGAAACCCCGCGCTTTCCCGGCTCCGTCGCGCCCTCACACCCAGCGGAACGGCCGTCATCGTCGGCGGCGAGCAGGGTGGCCGCCTGACCGGGGGACTGGACCGACAGTTCCGCGCCTTGGCTCTTTCACGGCTCGTACGCCAGCGGCTGACATTCTTCGTCTCCAAGGAACGCGGCAGCGACCTGGAGCGGCTCACCGAATTCATTGAAGCCGGCAAGCTGACGCCGAGTATCGACCAGATCTTCTCACTGGACCAGGTGCCGGAAGCCATGCGCCACCTTGCAGGCGGCAAGGCACGAGGAAAGATCGTCATCACCATATGAGCAAACGCTCGACCGGGCTTGACCTCATCGTTACCTGAACGGTAGTTCCGGCGCCTACTGCTTGGTCGGTACCGTGAAAAGGGTGAGCGTCGCAACGCGAGCCGTGATTGCCGGTACGGTCGTCGCGGCCACGCTGGGGGCTGGCGTTGTTGTTGCCCTTGACGGTCGAAATCCGGCTGCGCAGGCTGAGGACCCGAACGCATCCGCTGCAGGCGTCCAGAGCGCATCCCCCAGCCCGACCCCAGCGCCCACGTCCGCAAGGCCCACGCC
>JBKOZG010000137.1:0-12093 GCA_046725775.1 Actinomycetota bacterium
GGCGACGACTACGTCAAGGACCGCGACACCGAACAGTGCGAGGATCGCGAGCTGGTAGCTGCCAGACGCTGCGAGGATGTCGCTGGTCGTGCGGGATGCGTCGCCGTCGGTGACGAGCCGCTCCAGAATGCCGAAGGTGGCAAGGCCGGCGAGCACGGCTATCAACAACAGGCCGAGGCCGGCGATCAGGGCGTCCCGGTGCATTGCCGGGTGCTGGGAAGTGCTGGTCGTCATGCGCTGGCACCGAGCCGATCGTTGTCCGCGCTCATCTGAGTGGCCGGTGGGGTGCCGATCGGTTCTGGGAAGCCGCGGGCCATCAAGGTCAGGCCCAGCGCCACTTCAAACACCCCGCCGGGGACGGCGAGCACAAGACCCAGACCCAGGCCGACCAGCTCCAGCAATGCGCCGGCCGCAAGCAGGCCGTACCCCACCAAGCCCCAGATGGCTAGCCAGCCCGGCACGAATTGTTCGCGCAGCAGGGTCCGACACAATGGCAGGCTGCCGACACCCAGGGCGAGCACGGCGGACTGGTAAGCCAAATCATTGGCCGCCACCGACCCGATCCAGACCAACAGGGCCGCGCCGACTGCGAGGAGAACGGCCTCCAGCGCTCGGGCGACCAGATATGTCACAGCGGTTCGACTGTGCGAACGGCGGAGCACGCGAACACCAGGATGCCGATCGTTGCCACCACGACTGAGTTGAGCATCACTAGGACTACGCCGATGGGGCTATCGACGAGAGCGCTACCGGTGCCGTAACAGACGAAGGCGGCCAGAAAGAGGGCGCCGACGATCCGGCCAGTCGTCAGGTTCGACATGAGTTCTCCCAGGTTCGTACTAAGTAAGACGTACTAAGTACGGTAGGTCCAAGAGTGAGCTATGTCAATTGCAGGCACAAGTTGGGGAAGCTGCCCTGGCCGGCGCGGCCAAGATCAACTCAGGATCACATGCGTGGACGTTGCAGCATCCGCAAACGGCGCAAAGTCCAAGCAGCTGAGGCGGAGTGCCGTTGAAGATCAGGACCGAAGGAAGAGCAGTACGGCCAGCACCCGCCGCGACTCGCTTCCGGTAGCCGCAATGCCGAGCTTGGTGAAGATCGTCGACACGTACTTCTCAGCCGCCCGCTGCGTGATCACCATCGACTCGGCAATGCTCGCGTTGGAGGCTCCGGTGGCCATCAACTCCAACACCTCACGTTCCCGCGGTGTCAGGGAATCCAGTGGGTCCGAGCTGCGGTGCCGCCTCAGCATGGTCGAAACGATGGTGGGATCCAGTGCGGAACCTCCATCGGCGACCCGCCGGAGCGCTGCAATGAACTCCTTGACCTCGCTAACCCGGTCCTTCAGCAGGTAGCCGACCCCTTCGGCCGAGTCGGCGAGCAGCCGCATCGCCAGCCCTACCTCGACGTACTGGGAAAGAACGAGGACACCGACGTCGGGATATTTCTGCCGAATTGTCAGCGCGGCCTGCATCCCTTCATCGGTGTGGGTCGGCGGCATCCGGATGTCGACGACGACCGCATTCGGTGGATCCTCCGCGACCCGTCCCAGCAACTCATGGGCCGTCCCGCAGCGAGCGGTGACTTCGATGCCCGCATCTGTCAGGAGTTGGGCGATGCCCTCGCGCAACAGCACGCTGTCTTCAGCGATGGCTACGCGCACGGGATCTCCGCTCGTACCCGGGTGCCGTGGCCGACCGCACTCCAGATTCTCAGCCGGCCATTCAGAGCCTCGACGCGATCGGCCAGCCCTCGTAGTCCGGTGCCGCGTTCGGAGTCCGCGCCGCCGATCCCGTCATCGATGATTTCCACGATCAAGGTGTTGTCGGCCACTTTCACTTCCACGGTGACCTGGCTGGCCCGCGCATGCTTTGCCGCGTTTGTGAGGCTTTCGGATACGACGTAATAGGCAGCGACCTCCAGGTGCTCCGGAAGCCGTGGCAGTCCGTCGGTCTTCAACTGGACCTCAAGCGGCGTGACGGCCACCAATGACTCGAGGGCGATCGCGAGCCCGTGTCCGCTCACGACGGCGGGATGCAGGCCGCGGGCCACATCCCGCAGTTCATCCAGCGACTGCGCCACCTCGCCGCGTGCTCGCTTCAGCCTGCTTTGGGTGGCCGGGTCAGTGTTCGCCTGCTCAGCGAGCAGGCCGAGTTCCAGAGCCAGGGCTACCAGGCGCTGCTGCGCACCGTCGTGGAGGTTGCGTTCCAGGCGGCGGCGTTCGTTCTGGTGTGCTTCGACCACTCGGGTACGCGAGCCGCGTAGCTCCTGCAACCGAGCCCGGAGTTCGGCTTCGAGCCGGCCATTCTCTAAGGCGATGGCGGCCGCCGCGCTTACGGCCTCCAGCAGCTCCGGTTCCTCGCCGAGTGCGGCGTCGTACACCAGTGCCGCCAGCGGCTCGCCATTCTGTTTGACGAGTGTCACCCGGCGGCCACTGTCCGGCCCGGGAAGCGTCGTCGGATTCCCCTCCTGATCGGCCCAACTGCCGTATTGGGGCAGCCAGTAGATCAAGGACAAGGTGGGATCCCGCAGCGCCCGCGCCAGGAGTTCCCGGAGGTCTTGTGCTGGGTTGGCCTGCAGCCGGACCAAAAGTTCGCCGACACCGGCCTTGGCCAGACGCGCATCGAGAAGCCCCGCCAGGAAGGCGAGTGGCGCCAGCCCAGCGACTGCGAAGGTTGCCAACCGGATGTTCTCGAAGCCTGGAAGCTGGAATGTGCCGGCAACGAGCAATGCGGCGAGCATGAAGAGTGTCAGGCTGAAGCAGTTGATCAAGATCTGGGTAGGTAGCCGCCGCTGCCACCGTGGCAGGGACCGCCAGCGCCGCCACAACAGCCCGACGCCAATGAGGGCGAGCGTGCTGAGCGTGATCAGTTGCACATTCTGTATGGATTCCGCGATGGCCTTCCGCTCAACCACTGTCAACAGCTGGAGATCGTTGAAACCGCCCAACATCAAGATCACAACCTGGAGTCCTACGGCGGCTACGTATCCGATCACCACTACCACTCGCTCCGCCCGCCCAGCGAGTCGACCGGAGGGGTAGGCGAGGAAGACGTGTAACCAGACCGCCGCAACCAGCAGGTCAGAAAGCTGGCCCACCGTATTGAGGAATGGCTGGCTCGCCCACTGCAAGATGGAGAGCTGGGTAACGAACCCGGCCAAGATCATCAACGGCCCGAAGGCGCTGTCGGGCCGCCTTCGCCATGCCACGAGCCCGGCGAAAATGTACGGAAGAGTAATCCAGCTGACCAGTAGGACACGGAGCGCCGGTTGGTAGAGCTCATCGTTGAGCGATCCCAGCGCAACGGTGGCAGCGCAGGATGCGACGGCCGCGACTCCGAGTGCCCACAACAGGGCTGGCTTAGGAGCCGCTCTGTGCCGCTCGGGCAACAGGGGGATTACTGCAGCCATCCGAACCTCTTCTCGGCAGCGGGCTTGGGGATAGCGCAGGGCATCGAAAGATTTCCTTCAAGACCACGCGCGCAGCCACGACCTGCCAGCGGTGAGCTGTGCCTAAAACCATTCTGCCCGGCTGGCCGAATGACTGCACTGGTGGCGCAATCCACCAGAAAACCGACTCACTGATCACCGGCCTGCTGCCTGTCATTCGCTCGCACCGCGTGGAAGTTTGTGGAACAGACGACAAAGGAGGAGCTGGAATGAAGACCCGCATTGTGCAGAATGTGCCTAACGACCCGCCCGAGGAGGAGAAGTCCGTGACGACGATGGCCACTGGGGACGTTGCAGATAGCACGCCAGCGAACGGTCGGAACGGATTTCGTGCGTTCGTACGCCGCTATGAGCTGGTGATCTTCTTCGTCCTCTCGTATCTGATCGCCTGGTCGACGATACCGTTCGGGAGCTTCCTTGCCTTTGCACCGCTGGTGTCGGCGCTCATCGTCGTCTTCATTGCTGAGGGCGTGCCGGGTCTGGCGCGGCTGGGCCGACGCCTCATTCGCTGGCGGGTGAACTGGATCTGGTACGCGGCTGCAATCGTCCTGCCGCTGCTGGTGCATGCGGTGGCGATCGGTCTGAACATGGCAGCAGGCGCTCCTGCTCCCTCGGGCGACCAGTTCCAGCCGTGGTACGCCGTGCTTTTGCTGTTCGGCCTCCGCATGGTCAATCCCCTCGACGGGCCGCTGGGCGAGGAGCCGGCCTGGCGCGGCTTTGCCCAGCCGCGGCTGCAATCGAGGTGGTCACCCTTGGCGTCGGCGGGCCTGCTCGGGCTGCTGATCACGGGCTGGCACATGCCGCTGGTGTTCATGCCGCAGTTCGACCTCGGATTTCCGGACATTGCGACGACCGTGGTGGTCACTTTCTGGTACGCCTGGCTGTTCAACCGGACTGGCGGCAGCGTGCTGCTGCCGCTCATCGCGCATGTCACCGAAGGCTGTGTCAACACGCAGGCCCTGTGGCCGGCGGGACCCGATGCCGACCGCGTGGCCTGGATGTGGTTGATTTCTTGGGGCCTGCTCGTGGTAGCACTGTTGATCTTCGATCGGAAGTCCTGGCGTAAGGCACCAGAGTCGGCAATAGATCGGGTCCCTGGCCGGATAGCTTGATCAGACGCCGAGCTGTACCCAGTCCACTCGCACTGTGCATGGCATGCATGCCATGCACAGCGCGCACAACCCACGCAGCGTCGGATACCCACACGAGCGTCGGCAACTAAGCGGGCGGGGCCAGGTAGCGCTTTAGCCAGTCGGTGAGATCTGCACACATCTGGAAGGTCTCAATCACAAAGGAGCGGAGTCGGCCACTGTTCTGCAAATCGGAGCCCGTACGAGTCCGCATAGCGATCACGCCTTTCTGTCGCAGCAAGTCGGCTCGCGGATGGTCTCGTGGGTAGCCTCGCGGTGCGGTCTTCAGCGGCTCGGCCCCGCCCGGACTTAACTGCACCGAGCGGCGCCGTCTCAGCTCGGCGAGGATCTCAGCTAGCTCCTTGCCGCTGGGGTCGTCAGCTACCGCCTGCCGATAGCGTTCGAGCTCATCCGGCTGCATCATGTAGCTTCCGCAGGCCACCATCAAGCCTGAGGCATCGATGTGCAGATAGTGGACGGCACCGGGCATACCGTGGGCCGCGCCATGCATGGTCTTGTACGGCGACTTGGCGGCGGAGAATCGTAAATCCCGGTTCATCCGGAAGACCTTGAACGGCTGGTACTCCTCGGGAAGGGAGTCGAGGAGGGCTGCCATTGGCTCGCGAACCTCGCGTTCGAACACATCTTCGTGGGCGAGCCAGAACTCCCTGGTGTTCTGGTCCTCGAGATCTTCAAAGAATTGTGTTGCCGCTGGACCGAAGCCGCTAATGCTTGTCGGTGTGGTCGTGATCGCTCCCTGAGTTCTCTGTCGCACCTAGCTCGGTGAAGATCGTCAGTTGCACGTCGGCCGGTCCCCGCAGTCGTGCATTGAGCGAGCGCCACGGGGTTACGGTTGGGGCTGCGATGAGCTCGGCGCCGGCCGCAGTCAGCCTATTGGTGACCTTTGTTGAGTCGTCGACCTCGAACGCCAGCCGGTACTTTCCACTCGCTCCGGTTCGACCAACCTCCACAGTATCGATCAAGTCGAGCTGTGGTCGGTTGCACAGTTCGAGCGTCGCCCGCCCGGCGCCCAAGATCATCACCTGCGCCCCATTCTCACCGTCGTAGGTTTCCTCCACGACGAGGCCCAGCTCATCACGGTAGAAGCGCACCGCAGCGTGGTAGTCCTCGACCGCCAGGATTATGCGCAGCTGACGCACGGCGGCGCCATTGCGCGGCGGAGCTGGCGCGTACCCCGGCTCGCGTTTCTTGATCGCTTTGATCACGGCGTAGGTCACAGGCAGCATGATCACCTCCACGATCACCTTGTAGAAATAGCCGGCAATCGCATAGCTGATCAGTCCACCCCAGGTCGGGAATATCCCGACGAAGGCGATGAAGCAGAACAACATCGTGTCGGCGAATTCCCCTACCACCGTTGAGCCGATGAGCCGTGCCCACAGATGACGTTCCTTGGTCCGCTCTTTGATCTTGACAACGACGTAGGCGTTGAGGAACTGACCGACCAGATAGCCGGCCAGACTGGCCAGCACGATCCGCGGCACGAATCCCAGCACCGCCAAGAACGCTTCCTGGTTCTCATATCCGGGTCCAGGCGGTGCCGCACCAACCGCCAGGAAGGTGAGGGCGGCAAGCGCGGCTAGGGCGAAGCCAACCCAGATCGCTCGCTTCGCCTGGCGGAGCCCGTATACCTCGGCCAGCACGTCGCCGACGATGTAGGTCAGAGGGAAGAGAATCGCACCACCGTCGGTGAAGATGCCGCCGCCGAGGAAATCGGGGAGCCCATCCACGACGGTGATCGTCTTCGTCGCCGCGATATTGGAAATCAACAGGAGCCCACAGAAAACAGCCACCAGCACCGCGTACGTGCCGCTCGGGGCGGTCGCGAACGACGCCGTGGAGGCAGTCTCCCGCGGCTGAGTCGCGTGGAGGGTGGTCATGCCGAGCGATCCTACGGACCCACGGTGAGGCGCCAACCCGCGGAGTCGCCAGCGACCACGTGCTGCCCATGGCAGGCTGGGCGACATGAGCGAGTACCCGAACGAGATCCCCGACGAGTCCGAGCAGCTGGACCAGCTCGAGCCACAACGGTCCTTGGTCGATCGCGGTGTGGACGACGTGCTAGACGAGGGCTATTCCCCGCCTGAGCGCTACTCGCCACTGATCCGCGAGGGGGAGCACGAGACGCTGGACGAGCGGCTCGAAGAGGAGATTCCCGAGCCCGACCCGTACACAGTGGAAGACGAGGGTGAAATCCTCGACGACGGTGAGGTCGGTGATGAGCGGGCCGGACGGCTGGTCGACCCCAACGGGGGAATCGGGCCGGACGTGGAGGCAGACCTGGTCGGCAACGATGTCGGAATCGACGGCGGCGCAGCCAGCGCCGAGGAGGCTGCGGTCCACATCGTCAGCGACAACGAGAGTCCCCTCTAATCGCAATGTCCGAGCAGCGAGGCACTGACCCGCTGTATCCACCAATCGAGCCGCACGCCCGCGGGATGTTGGATGTCGGCGACGGCCACGAGATCTATTGGGAGGAGTGCGGGAACCCGTCAGGCAAACCGGCAGTTTTTCTTCATGGCGGGCCCGGCGGAGGGCTGAATTCCAAAGTGCGTCGCTTGTTTGACCCTACGCGCTATCGCATCGTGCTTTTTGATCAGCGCGGCTGTGGCCAAAGCCGACCTCACGCCAGCGAATCGGCAGCCCATTTGAGCGCTAACACCACCTGGCAGCTCGTCGCGGACATTGAGCGGTTGCGGAGGCATCGCGGCATCGAGCGGTGGCAGGTTTTTGGTGGCTCGTGGGGCAGCACGCTTGCCTTGGCGTACGCCGAAGAGCACACTCACCGTGTCACAGAGCTGGTGTTGCGCGGAATCTTCACACTCCGACAGAGCGAGCTGGATTTCTACTACAACGGTCCCGCCGGGCAGCTGTTCCCCGAGCGCTACGAGATGTTCCTCGCTCCGCTGGGCGGTCGCTCCTTCGCCGGCGACACCATCTCCGCATACCACGACCTGCTGTTTGACCCCGATCCTGCTGTGCACGGGCCGGCCGGAGTCGCCTGGAGCACCTGGGAGGCTGCCACCATCACCCTTGAGCCGGATGAGGGACTTATTGCTGAGTTCAGCGATCCGACGTACGCGCTGGCTTTCGCGCGCATCGAGAATCACTACTTTTTTCATCGCGGCTGGTTCACCGAAGGTCAGCTGCTTGCCAATGCCGGCCGACTGGCCGACATTCCAGGGATCATCGTGCAAGGTCGTTACGACGTCGCGACACCCGCCGTAACGGCTTATCAGCTGCATCAAGCCTGGCCAAATGCCGAATTCACAATCGTGCCTGTCGCCGGTCACGCATTCTCCGAGCCGGGCATCATCGATGCGCTGGTCGCGGCCACCGATCGTTTCGCGCTCTCAGCGGACTAACTGCCAGGGGTTAAGTGTTGGGGGTGTCGCGGGCTCTTGACCTAGGATGAGGTGTTGACATTCTCCATCGTCTGCGAGGAACCAACTGAGTAGTTCAGAGTTCACGGCCAGCGCACCTGATGCGTCCAGCGCCCGCCCTCGAGAATCGTCTGCCCCGAATTCATTGAGAAAGGCACTGGGCCCGAGAGCCGAAGACGGCGGTCTGGAGGAGCTCCGCCGGGTCACGGTTCCAGCCTCGGTGGAGATGGTGAACATCCTCGGCCCGGGGGATGAGTTCCTGCGCATCCTGGAGCGGGAGCTTGAGGCAGGAATTCACGTTCGGGGCAACGAGATCACTCTGACCGGGTCTCCGGCTGCGGTCGACCTCGCCGTTGACGTGATCATCGAGCTTGTCACCGTGCTGCGGACTGGCCAGGGACTGACCGCAGACGCGGTAGAGCGCACTTTGCACATGCTCACGGCACGTGAGGAAGACCGTCCCGCGGACGTGCTCACGCACAACATCTTGTCGGCCCGGGGAAAGACCATCCGGCCAAAAACGCTCAACCAGAAGCGGTACGTCGATGCGATCGACAAGCACACGGTTGTCTTCAGCATTGGGCCCGCCGGGACGGGGAAGACCTACCTAGCTGTCGCCAAGGCGGTCCAGGCACTCCAAAACAAGCAGGTGAACCGGATTATCCTCACCCGTCCTGCAGTTGAGGCCGGCGAGCACCTGGGTTTTCTCCCTGGCACGCTGAGCGACAAGATCGACCCTTACCTGCGCCCGCTCTACGACGCGTTGCACGACATGCTCGATCCAGATTCGATTCCGCGACTGCTCACCGCAGGCACGATTGAAGTTGCGCCCCTGGCGTACATGCGCGGTCGTACGCTCAACGACGCCTTCATCATCTTGGATGAGGCACAGAACACCTCGATGGAACAGATGAAGATGTTCCTGACTCGTCTGGGATTTGGTTCCAAGATGGTCGTTACCGGCGACATCACTCAGGTTGACCTGCCCGGCGGCACGCGTAGTGGCCTGCGGGTGGTGCGGGGGATCCTCGACAAGGTCGACGACATTGCGTTCTGCAACCTGACTAATCATGATGTGGTGCGGCACAAACTGGTCGGCAGGATCGTCGCGGCGTACGACAAATTCGAAGCGCACCATGCCGATTCTTCGCGGGCGGAGCACGCCGTACCCGCACCGCCGCTGCGTCCGGGTCGCTAGGCGATGACCGAGGTGATCCGGGCCCGGTTGGGAGCTCGGATATGAGCATCGACATCAGCAACGAGTCCGGCATCGAGGTTGACAACGCGGCTCTGGTCCGCCTTGCGACGTTTGCCCTTGACCAGCTTAGGATCCATCCTTTGGCCGAACTCTCGATCTTGCTCGTGGACGAAGGCACGATGAGCGCCTACCACGAGAAGTATCTCGGCGAGCCTGGGCCCACCGACGTGCTGAGCTTCCCGATGGATGAGCTACGCCCACCGTCGGATGGCGAGGAGCCTCAGATGGGTCTGCTCGGTGACATCGTGCTGTGCCCTGCGGTCACGGACCGGCAGGCCCTTGAGCATCGACGCTCCACGGGTGAGGAGGCAGAGTATCTGCTTGTGCACGGGTTGTTGCACCTGCTTGGATACGACCACGCAGAGCCGGAGGAGCGGGCGGGGATGTTCGGTCTCACCGACAAGATCATCTCGGCGTGGGCGGTACAGCGTCCGGACCGTACCAGGGGTTCATGATGACCCAGGCCTACTGGCTCCAACTCGGTATCGCCTTCGTGCTGATGATCTTCGCGGGCTTGACCGCGGCAGCGGAGGCAGCTCTGTCCTCGTTCTCCAAGGCCCGCGCCAATCGGCTGGTCGAAGAGGGCCAAGCTGGCGCACAACGAGTGCGCAAGATCGTCGACGACTCACCGCAGTATCTGAATACGCTCCTGTTTCTGCGCAGCATGATTGAGATCTCGGCGATCATTCTGGTCGCCAATGTGATCTTCTCTTCTCTTATTCCCAAGACATGGCTGGCCGGCGCGGTCACTGCCGGCATCATGATCATCGTCTCCTACATAGTGTGGGGCGTGGCACCCCGCACACTGGGCCGTCAGCACGCCGACCGCATTGCATGCGCGGCTGCGGGACCGATTGTGGCCATCACGACAGTGCTCGGTCCATTTCCGCGTCTCCTAATCCTGATCGGGAATGCGCTCACGCCGGGCAAGGGTTTCACGGAGGGGCCGTTTGCTACCGAAGCGGAGCTGCGTGAACTGGTCGACTTGGCCGAGGCCAGCGAGGTGATCGAGTCTGGCGAGCGCAAGATGATTCACTCGGTCTTCGACCTTGGCGACACGATCGCCCGCGAGGTGATGGTGCCCCGCACCGACATGGTCTTCATCGAGGAGTACAAGACCCTGCGGCAGGCTGTCTCGCTGGCACTGCGGTCCGGCTTCAGCCGGATTCCGGTCATTCGCAATGGGATCGACGACGTTGTGGGCGTGCTGTATCTCAAGGACGTGATCAGACGGATCTACGACAAGCCGGACGCGCAGTCCACCGAGCGGGTCGGCCCCATCATGCGCAAGCCGGTCTTTTGCCCGGACTCCAAGCCGGTGGATGAACTGTTGCAGGAGATGCAGGCCAAGCGGGTTCACTTGGTGATTGTCGTAGACGAGTTCGGTGGCACGGCCGGAATGGTCACTATCGAGGACATTCTCGAGGAGATCGTCGGTGAGATCACCGACGAGTACGACGCGGAGAACACCGACATCACCAGGCTCGCGGAGGACCGTTACCGTGTGTCCTCACGGTTGCCGGTCGACGAGCTCGGCGAGCTTTTCGGCCTCAAGCTCGACGACGAGGACGTGGAGACAGTCGGAGGCCTAATGGCCAAGCAGCTCAATAAGGTCCCGATCGCCGGCTCGGTAGTCAAGTATGACGGTCTGGAGCTCGTGGCCGAGCGGTCCGCTGGCCGTCGGAACAGGATCGGGACCGTGATTGTCACCAAGATCTCTTCGGCGGAATCCGAGGCGGACGCCCGTGCGGAGGCGGCTACTCAGATCGTCTCCGAGCAGGCGCGCGCGTCGTGAGTGGTGCTGCTGTCGAGAAATCCTCAATTCCTGAGGATCTTGAGGACCTCAAGCTCATCACTCTTGCCCGGTCTGCCGCTGCCCGCACTGGAGCAGAGCAGGGTGCCTGCGTACGGGATTCTGACGGCCGCACCTACGCCGGGACCAGCGTCCGAATGCCCCATCTGGATCTGTCGGCCGTCATCGTCACAGTCGCGATGGCGGCCTCATCCGGCGCTGGGGGGTTCGAAGCCGCCGCTGTCGCCGGAGCTGCGCCGAGCCAAGCCGACCTCGATGCGCTGCGGGATCTTGCGCAGCCGACCGCGGCGGTCTGGCACGTGGACCTCCAGGGCGAGGTGATCTCGGTGGCCGAGTTGTGATGCCCTGCGCCCCAATGCGGACGTTTCGCAGCACAGCCGTCGAAACGACACCGATATTGGCCCGTCGAAGGGGCGTTTCGCAGCACAGCCGTCGAAACGTCTACAAGATCGGCGACACATGACGGCGGCGACACCACTGTTTCGGTCAGGCTTCGCTTCCATAGTGGGCCGCCCCAATGCCGGTAAGTCCACGCTGACCAATGCGTTGGTCGGCCAGAAGATCGTCATCGCCTCTTCAAAGCCTCAGACCACGCGGCACGCCGTCCGCGGTATCGTGCATCGGCCGGATGCCCAGCTCGTGTTGATCGACACTCCAGGCCTGCACAAGCCACGAACCCTGCTGGGGGAGCGCCTCAACGATGTCGTCCGGGCCACCTGGTCAGAGGTAGACGCGGTGGGAGTTTGCCTTCCTGCCAATCAGCGGATCGGCCCCGGTGATCGATACCTGGTCGGCGAGCTTGCTGCGCTGACGAGAAAACCAAGCCTGGTAGCGATCGCGACCAAATCCGATCTCGCTTCGCCGGAGCGGATGGCAGAGCATCTGGCGAGCATTGGTGCACTGGAGGGCTCCCTCAACATCAACTGGGCTGCGATCATCCCAGTGTCGGCAACGCAACACTTCCAGCTGGACGTCTTGAGCGACACTCTTGTCAGCCCTGTCTCTTATACACATCTGACGCTGCCGACGAGTCTCGCC
>JBKOZG010000050.1:0-7863 GCA_046725775.1 Actinomycetota bacterium
GTTCCGCACCCGGTTCCGCGACGGGGTCGACGAGCGCGAGGCCGGACTTCGGTCTGGCATGCGCCGGGCCGGGGTGCCGTTGCACCGGGTTGACACCGGCAGCGACCTCCTCGAGACGCTCCTGAAGGTCATCACCGAGACTCAGCGGAGGCGCCGATGAGCTCCGAGAGTCGGGTAGCGAAGGGCCCGATCCCGCCTGGACGACCAAGCGCGGCACCCCCGCCTGCCGCGACCTGTCGCTCTCGCAGGTGGCGAGCGCGTGGAGGAAGGCGGGATCCTCAGGCCCTGAGCGGGCGCGAGGAGCCGGAAGGATGAGCCTCTCCTACCCGCCGCTGCTCATCCTTGGCATGCTGGTCGCCGCCGCGCTGATTGTCGGTGCCGTGCAGGCGGGCCGGCGCCGGTCCGCTGCCCTTGCCGCAGCGGGAGTCTCGGTGGCTGGCCGGCGCAACAACCAGCTCGGGCTGTGGCTCTCCGTCGGCGGGGTGGTGCTGCTGGCGGTTGCCGTAGCCGGGCCGACCGCTGCGCTGCCGGTCGGCCGGAGCGCCGGCACGGTCATCCTGGCGATGGACGTGTCCAACAGCATGAGTGCCGACGACGTCAGCCCGAGCCGGCTAGCGGCCGCGCAGCAGGCAGCACTGTCGTTCATCGACGCCCAGCCCGACAGCGTCGACATCGGCGTCGTCGGGTTCGACCAGGGTGCGCTGACCACGTCACAGCCAAGTCCGGATCGCGCCGCGGCGAAGGCGGCGGTGCAGAGGCTGCGGACTGCCGGTGGGACCTCGCTGGTGTCGGCGATTCTCGGTTCGCTGAGCGCAATCACCGGCACCCCGGTCAGGATTGGGGAGGACGGAGATCTGCCCGACATCGGGCACTGGGGCTCGGCGACCATCGTGCTGTTCTCCGACGGCGAGGACGAGGGCGGCACCGGCGGCAGCGACGCGGTGTCGGCGGCAGCGACGATTGCCCAGAACGCCGGTGTGCACATCGAAGCCGTCGGCATTGGCACCGCTGACGGAACGACCGTCGAGATCGACGGTTTTCAGTTGCACACGGCTCTGGATACGGAGCAGTTGACCGCCATCGCGCAGGCCACCGGTGGCACCTACCATCGCGCATCCGAGATGGAACAACTCGACGACATCGCGTCCACCATCGACCTCCGGCTGACTGTGGCCAAGCAGGACGTACCGCTGGCCGGCGGCTTCATCGCTGTGGCGCTCACGCTGTTGGCAGCCGGTGCGCTGCTCACCGGCGTACGCACGGGAAGGCTCGTGTGATGACCTTCAGCTGGCCTTGGGCCTTGGTGTCGCTGCTGATCATCCCGATCCTCTGCGGAATTATCTGGTGGTTGCGACGGCGTCGGCGGCGCGCGGCGGTCCGGGTGACCTCGATCGCCCTGGTACGGGCCGCGTTGCCACCCCGTACGAGGTGGTCCCGGCTCATCCCGACCCTGTTGCTCCTCCTCGGCTTCGCCACGCTCAGTGTCGGGGCGGCGCGGCCGCAGGCGACCGTGCCGGTGCCGTCCAACTCCACGACGATCGTGCTGGCAATGGACGTCTCCGGATCCATGTGCTCCACCGACGTCGAACCCAACCGGCTCACCGTTGCCCAGGAGGCGGCCGTCTCCTTCATCGAGTCCAAGGACGGCGAGACCAAGATCGGTCTCGTGGCCTTTGCGGGCGTCGCGGGTCTGCAGGTGCCGCCGACCACCGACGAGGATGCGTTGATTGAGGCGATCGACAACTTCACCACGGCCCGCGGTACGGCGATCGGTTCGGCAATCCTCACCTCGATCGACAGCATCGCTGCGATCAACCCGACCGTGGCCCCCACCGGGGTCGATGCGGAATCAGCTCAGCGGTCGGGATACGCGGCGGACGTGATCGTCGTGCTGACCGATGGCGCGAACACACAGGGCGTCGAACCAACGAGAGCCGCCGAATCGGCGGCCGTCCGGGGCCTAAGAGTGTTCACGATCGGCTTCGGCACGACCACCCCCTCGCGGATGGCCTGCACCGGCCGGCAGGCCGGCGGATGGGCCGGCGGAGGTCCGCGCGGCGGTTTCGGAGGGGGCGCGGGCCGCAATCCGCGGGTCATCGACGAGGCCACCCTGCAGGCCGTTGCCGAGATCACCGGCGGCCAGTACTACAAGGCCGAGAGTGCTGACCAGCTGCAGGGGGCACTGGGTGATCTGCCCAGCCAGTTGACGGTGGTGAGGAAGCACATCGACATCGCATCATGGTTCGCCGGCGCCGGAGGATTGCTCGTTGCGGTCGCCGTCGGGCTCTCGCTGTGGTGGAACCGGGTACGCGCGCCTCGTTGAGCTTGAAACGATGTCGGTGAGACTCTCGTGGCGGTCCACCAGATCGCCGGTGACTGTTTTGCATTGCCCCGCAATTTCGTACGAAGGACTGCCATCGATTCCTCGGGTCCTTGTCAGGTGTCTTCGACGGCCGCTCGTTCGACGGGTAGGGCGTCGAGGAACCGCTGGATGAATGCGTCGAAGCCGGCGACGTCTGGCGCGTGGGGCTGGACCGTGTCGAGAGCGGTGTCGGCGAATACCTGGGTGTTCAAGTAGTCGGTCAAGCCTTCTCCTGGGGTGCGACCGCTGATGAACGCTGCCAGGACAGCGATGCCCCAGGCGCCACCTTCGGCGGCGACCTCACCGACTGAGACCGGGGTGTTGATGGCGGCGGCCAGGAAGCGCTGTGCCACGCCTTTGGTCTTGAACAGGCCGCCGTGCGCGAACATTCTGTCCAGGCGGACGCCTTCCTCCTTCTGCAGCACGTCCATTCCGATCCGCAGGGTGGCCAGGGACGCGAACAGCTGGGTGCGCATGAAGGTGGCCAGGTTGAAGACGCTGTCGGGGGACCGCAAGAACAGCGGCCGGCCTTCCTCAAGCCCGGTGATCGGCTCACCGGAGAGGTAGTTGTATGACATCAGCCCGCCGCAGTCGAAGGCACCGTTCAGCGCTGAGGTGAACAACGTCTCGAAGATCGTCGAGTTGTCCGCAGCAACGCCGAGTGCCTGGGCGAACTCGGTGAACAGGCCGACCCAGGAGTTGAGTTCGCTGGCGCCGTTGTTGCAGTGCACCATTGCCACCAGATCCCCGGCCGGCGTAGTGACCAGGTCAAGTTCGCGGTGTACTCGGCTGAGCTCGTGCTCGAGCACGACCATGGCGAAGATGCTCGTGCCGGCGCTGACGTTTCCGGTGCGCGGGGCGATCGAGTTCGTGGCCACCATGCCCGTTCCGGCGTCGCCCTCGGGCGGGCACATCGGAACACCGGGACGAAGCCGCCCGGTGGGGTCCAGCAGTTCTGCGCCTGCCTCGGTGAGCTCGCCGGCTGGCTCGCCGGCGGTCTTGATGGTGGGCAGCAGGTGCGCCAGGGTCAGGTCTGCTCCGGCCTCAGCGGCGAGCTGAACGAACCGCCGCAGCATCGGGGCGTTGTAGCTGCCGGTGGCGATGTCGATCGGGAACATGCCGCTGGCGTCGCCGATGCCGAGCACCTTTTCGCCGGTCAATTGCCAGTGGACGTAGCCGGCCAGGGTGGTCAGCTGGCCAATATGGCCGAGGTGGTCCTCACCGTTCAAGATCGCCTGGTAGAGATGTGCGACGCTCCACCGATGCGGGATGTTGTGCCCGAAGGCGGCGCTCAATCGCTCAGCGGCCTCGCCGGTGTTGGTGTTGCGCCAGGTGCGGAAGGGTGTCAACAGTTCGCCGTCGGAGTCCAGGGCCAGGTAGCCGTGCATCATCGCCGAGACGCCGAGCGCGCCCACTATCGCCAGCTCGACGTCGTAGCGTTGCTGGACATCGGCGGCGAGCGCGGCGTAGCACTGTTGCAGCCCGGTCCACACCGCATCCAGGGAGTAGGTCCAGATCCGGTCGACGAACTGGTTCTCCCAGTCGTGGCTGCCGACCGCGAGCCGAGCGTGGTCGGGTCCGATCAGCACGGCCTTGATCCTGGTCGATCCCAGCTCGATCCCGAGGGCCGTACGTCCCTCCGCGATGGCTTGCCGCGCGTCGATCACCATGTGTCAGAACCACCCTCTCTCTCTCAGAACCCGTGTTCTGAAAACGCTTGCCTTAGAACACTGGGCAAGACGGTAGTATGCCTGGCTCCAGCGGATCCGGTCGGCGAAGTCACGCCAGCTGGTCGAGTCGTCGATGATCAACAGCTCGACGCCCAGCAGGTCGGCAAAGTCGACCAGATGCTCGGTGTCCACACGGTCAACACGCCACGCCACCTCGCTGATATCGCGTCAGTATCCGGCGGCTCGGGATCGAGATCTAAGCCCCGCCAGTCGCGCGGCCGGTATCGGGGTCTTGCTGTCGGGAGCCGATGTTAGCTTCCGAACATGGATCATCAGCCGCTTGCGGGAAAGGTTGCGCTGGTCACCGGCGCCAGTCGTGGTGTCGGTCGTGGGATCGCCTGCGGACTGGGGGAAGCAGGAGCAACTGTTTATGTCACAGGCCGGACCACCCTAGAGGGATCGGCGCCGTCTCGACTGCCAGGTACGGTCCATGACACGGCACAGCAGGTCACTGCGCTGGGTGGTGCTGGGATCGCTGTGCCGATGGATGCCGGCGACGATGATCAGATCGCCGGAGTGGTCGATCTGATCTCGAACGAGCAGGGCCGCCTGGACCTCTTGGTCAACAGCGTGTGGGGCGGCTACGAGCGGTTCACCAATGGATCCGAATTCAATCCGGGTCCGTTCTGGGAGCAGCCGCTGTCGTTGTGGGACTCAATGCACCGCATCGGCGTCCGAGCCCACTACGTGACCTCGGCCTTGGCCGCGCCTCTGATGATCAACTCGGGCCCGGGCCTGATCGTCAGCGTGTCCTCGTTCGCCGGTCAGGTGTTTGTGCCGCCGGTTCCCTATGGTGTGGCGCACGCCGCCATCGACCGGCTCGCTTCTGACATGGCTGAGGATTTGCGGCCGTACAAGATCACGTCGATCTCGTTGTATCCAGGACTTGTGCTGACCGAGTCGGTACTCGCCAACATCCAATACTTCGAAAACGAGACCAATCGCGAAACGCCCCTGTTCGTCGGTCGTGTCGTGGCCGCACTTGCAGCCGACGCCAGCGTCTTCGGGCTGACTGGTCGCTGGCTCGTGGCGGCAGAGGTCGCAGAGGCGTACGGAGTGACTGACGAGCATGGAGTCCGGCCAGCGTCCAATCGAGCGCAGATCCTCGGCCGGCCACCGGCTGAGACCGCATAGGTGGCGACGAAGGGCGCGATCGGACAGGCTGAACTATGAGAAGTCTGGCTGTGCTTCATGGGGTTGATGCAGTCACGGTTCCAGTTCCTGATCTTGACCAGGGGCTTCACTTCTATCGAGACCAGTTGGGTCAGGAGCTGGTGTGGCGCAACGATGCTGAGGGCCAGGCGGGACTGCGCCTGCCTGAAAGCCCCGCAGAGCTAGTCCTCAGCACCAACCTCGAATACGCCGTGAACTGGCTGGTGAGGTCAGTGTCGGAGGCCGTTGAGATCATCCTCGAGGCGGGCGGAAAGGTGATCCTCGAGCCGACGCAGATCCCGGTTGGTCGACTCGCCGTCGTCAATGATCCCTTTGGCAACGCGTTGGTCTTGCTCGATCTGTCTGCGGGACGTTACGTGACTGATGCAGATGGCCGTGTCCTTGGCGTTCAGCCGCTCGCCAGCTGACCAGCCCTAACGGGCGCGATAGCCCGAAGGGTCCATGCGTAGACCGCCTCAGCAATCCGACGGAGCTACTGGACCACCGCTCGCGCAGGCCGAATGCGTAGCGGGACGGCCGTGGCGCTGCAGGCGGTCAACTCAGCTACGCACTGATCAGTTGTGAGGCGGCGAGGGTGAGCATGACCACAGCGAGTCGCTAATCGTGGCGATCGGTCACAGACACCGTGCGGATCGCCGCCGGTGCCGACGATGCCAGGAACAGCTGGTTCACTGCCCTCGGATTCGGTGATCGCGCACTGACCCCCGTGTTTCGCTACCGCAACGCCTGGGTAAGACCTATCGCGACGCCTGGGTAAACAGCTAGGTATTTTTCGCCCGCACCGGCTCGCCGCGGGGGGGCTGCCACACGATCAGAAGTTGATCGGAGTTGGTCCAGCAGATGTCGCAGGCACGTCTTGTGCTCGACTCCGCCTTCACCGTCGCTCCGGTGCCCCCGCGGTTGTTCGGCTCGTTCGTGGAGCATATGGGTCGCTGCGTCTACACCGGCATCTTCGAGCCCGGTCATCCGACCGCTGATCCGGCGGGGTTTAGGCGCGACGTCTTGTCCTTGACCCGAGAGCTAGCGCCGACGCTGATCCGCTACCCGGGCGGCAACTTCGTGTCGAACTATCGCTGGGAGGACGGCGTCGGCCCCCGAAGCGACCGTCCGTCACGGCTCGATCTTGCGTGGCGTTCCACCGAGTCGAACGCCGTGGGCATCCACGAGTTCGACCAATGGGCACGCCAGGTGGGCACCGAGGTGATGATGGTGGTCAACCTCGGTAGCCGCGGGCTCCAAGAGGCCTGCGACCTCCTCGAGTACTGCAATCATCCCGGAGGTACCGCCTGGTCGGACCGGCGGATAGCCAACGGCGCGCGGGAACCCTTCGGCTTCCGGCTCTGGTGCCTGGGTAATGAGATGGACGGCGAGTGGGAGATCGGCCACAAGACCGCCTACGAGTACGGCCGCCTGGCCGCGGAGACCGGTCGCGCCATGCGCTTGATCGACCCCGACATCGAACTGGTGGCCTGCGGATCTTCCAATTCGAGGATGGCCACCTTCGGCGCCTGGGAGTCCGAGGTGCTCGCTCTTGCCTACGACGCCGTGGACTACATCTCGCTCCACGTCTACTACTCCGAGCGTGACGGCGACACGGCGAGCTTTCTCGCCTCCGCTCTGGACATGGATCACTTCATCCAATCGGTTGTGGCCACCGCCGATTCCGTCCGCGCTCGCGACCGGCATCGCTCCTGGATCAACCTCTCCTTCGACGAGTGGAACGTGACCCGGCCCCGCACGTCCGGCGCTGACTCGGCCGTGGCTCGGGAGCCGTGGACAGCGCACCCGCGACTCGGCGAGTGCGAGTACGGCATCACCGACGCGGTCGTGGTCGGCACCATGCTGAACTCGCTGCTGCGTCATGGCGACCGAGTCACCATTGCGTGTCAGGCTCAGCTGATCAATGTCCTCGGGTTGATCCGCTCGGAGGAAGGCGGTGACGCCTGGAAGCAGTCGATCGCCTACCCGTTCGAGCAGATGCGTCGACTGGCCTCCGGGCAGATCCTCCGCGTGGCCGCGCAAGGCGACCGGTACGACTCGGCCGAGTTCACCGATGTGCCGCTGCTGGATGCGGCCGCAACATACGACGAAGAGCGTAGGCGCTCGGCGGTTTTTCTGGCCAACCGCAGCCAGGACGAGCCGGTCTCGGTCGAGATCGACTGCCGCGGCCTTCCGATCTCGAGGGTGGCCACCGCCAGTTGCCTGTCGCTACCGGAGGGAGCTGAACCGTCCGTCACCAACCGCAAGCGCCACGACACGCTGGTCCCGCGGGCGCTGCGCAGTGTGGCCTTCGACAGCGGTTGCCTCCGGCTGAACCTTCCAGCTCTGTCCTGGACTGCCCTCGAGCTGGAAGGCACCACCTCTGACCCACCTTGATCTTCGAAGTCCGAAACCCCAACTCAAAGGAGCATGATGACCACAACGTCCAGCTACGCGAAACCCGATCCGCTCGCCACCCGAGCTATATCCCGCCGAGGTCTGCTGTCCGGGGCTCTGGGCCTCGCCGCTGTTGCCGGCCTGGGCGCCTGCTCTCCCGGTTCAGCAGGCAGACCGGGTGAGCAGGCCTCCGTCGAAGGCGGCGGCGGCGCCGAGGGCTAC
>JBKOZG010000191.1:0-7044 GCA_046725775.1 Actinomycetota bacterium
GCTGCGCCACGGCCTGGCCGGGCTTGCCCTTCAAGTGACGGGCATGGGTTCGCGGCGGTCGTCTCGGGCACTGAATGGCGGCTCTCTCGATGGGCTGTTGGTTGCCGGGGTGGGCGGTGGGCTGGCGCCGTCGCTGCAGTCAGGCGATGTCGTCGTAGCCAGTGAGGTACGCGGTCCAGACGGCAGTCGGTCCTGTGCCAGCGCCCCGATGCTCGCAGCGCAGCTGCGGCGCGCCGGGTTGCAGGTCCAGATCGGACCCGTCGTGAGCACCGACCACATTGTTGCCAGGAAGGAGCGGAGCCGGCTGGCTGCTTCCGGCGCACTCGCCGTTGACATGGAGTCGAGCTGGCTGGCCGACCAGGCACCACAGGCCGCCCTGGCAGTAGTACGGGGCGTCGCCGACCCCGCCGACGCCCCACTGTGGCGCCCGGCCACGCTGGGTCGGCTCGCGTACGCCCTGGACCGATTGTCGCTGCTCGGGCCGGCCCTTGAGGCGTGGTGCGCGGCAGTCGGCGAGCGACACATCCTGCTACCCGGACCCCGCTCGTTCTGCGCGGGCGTGGTACGCGCCATCGACGTCGTCAACCACGCGTTGCAGAAGCGCGGCGCCCCGATCTACGTCCGCAAGGAGATCGTCCACAACCGCCATGTGGTTGCCGAGCTGCGCCAGGCCGGAGCCGTATTCGTCGATGAGCTCTGCGACGTGCCCAACGGGTCTACGGTGGTCTTCTCCGCGCACGGCGTGGCGCCGTCGGTGCGAGCGGAGGCCGCGCAGCGGCGGCTGCAGGTGATCGACGCCACCTGCCCGCTGGTCAGCAAGGTGCACGTCGAGGCGCGCCGCTTCGCAGACGACGGGCACACGATCTTGTTCATCGGCCACCGCGGACATGACGAGACGGTGGGCACCATCGGCGAACGCCCCGACCGCACCATCCTTGTGGAGACCGTCGCCGACGCGGAGCACGTACAGGTCGCCGATCCCAACCGAGTGTCTTATCTGGTCCAGACCACATTGGCCGCCGACGAGGTCGATGGCATTGTCGCTGTACTGCGCCGCCGATTTCCTGCGCTGCGCGGGCCCGCGTCGGACGACATCTGCTACGCCACTACCAACCGGCAGCAGGCGCTCCGAGCCGTTGCAGGAGAAGCTGACCTCTGCCTGGTGGTCGGCTCGACCAACTCCTCGAACTCCCAGCGGCTTGCCGAGTTGGCTGAGCGGTCCGGCACCCCCGCCCACCTGATCGACGACGTCTTCGACATCGACCTGGGTTGGCTTGCTGGCGTACGAACGCTGGCGATTACCGCTGGCGCGTCCGCGCCAACCTCACTCGTCGACGACATCGTGGCCTCCCTAGCCGGTCTCGGACCGGTGCACGTCGAGCACCGCAACATCACCGAGGAGACCACCACATTCACGCTACCGAAGGAGATTCGACCACGATGACCATGCCGCTTCGCCAAAGCCTGACCGTGGCGCGCTATCTCCTGCGGCAACGGCTCCGCGGCAACGACAAGTTTCCTTTGCTGGTCGAACTCGAGCCGCTGTTCGCCTGCAATCTCGCATGCGCTGGCTGCGGCAAAATCCAGCACCCAGCCGATCAGCTGCGCCGCCGGATGCCGGTCGAAGACGCCATCCGGGCCGTCGAAGAATGCGGGGCGCCGATGGTGTCCATCGCTGGCGGCGAACCGTTGATGCACCCGCAGGTTGACGTCATCGCCAACGAGCTGGTGGCCCGCAAAAAGTACGTCTTCTTGTGCACCAACGCGCTGCTGGTGCGTAAGTGGTGGGACCGCTTCAACTTCACCCCCTCGCCGCGGTTTGCCTTCACGATCCACCTGGACGGTCTGCGGGAACGCCACGACGCGTCAGTGCAGCAGGCAGGCGTCTTCGACGAAGCCGTTGCCGCGGTCCGCTGGCTCAAGGAGCGCGGCTTCCGGGTCACCACCAACACCACCGTGTTCAACACCGACACCCCACAAACGGTCATCGACGTCCTGAACTTCCTCAACGACGAGCTGGAAATCGATCAAATGATGATCTCCCCGGCGTACGCGTACGCCAAGGCGCCTGATCAAGATCACTTCCTGGGGGTCAACGAAACCCGGGAACTGTTTAAGAAGGTGTTCGCCGGGGGCAACCGCGAACGCTGGCGGCTCAACCACACCCCGCTGTTCCTCGACTTCTTAGAGGGCCAGGTCGACTTCGCCTGCACGGCCTGGGGAATTCCGAGCTACTCGCTGTTCGGCTGGCAAAGACCCTGTTATCTGATGGCTGACGGCTATGCCGCCAGTTATGCCGAGCTCATCGCCGAAACCGACTGGGAAGCCTACGGCCGCGGCCGCGACCCCCGGTGCTCTAACTGCATGGCGCACTGCGGGTACGAACCGTCCGCAGTCCTCGCCACCATGGGATCCCTGCGAGAGACCATACGTGCCGCCCGCAGCTGACACCCCTAAGCCAATCCCGGCAGCTGAGCCGTGACCAGCTCAGTGCTCGCCGGGATGCGCCGACAACAGATCGAAGAGTTTCTTGACAGGCCTGCGGCGGTTGACGCCCGGCCACGGCGAGTGCTTGTGGTCTCGGCAGATATGGGTGCCGGTCACAACGCGACCGCGGCAGCGCTGGAGCTGGAGATTGAACAGCGCTGGCCGGGTAGTCAGATAACGCGAGTCGACACCCTCGAGGTGATGGGTGCCGCGGTTGGGCCAGTACTTCGGCGAATTTACGTCATGAACGTGGAGTGGTCGCCGTGGCTGTATGCGTTCTGCTACGCCGCGTTGTGGCGACACCGGTGGTTCGCATATGCGGCCAAACGTTTCACTGGGAGCTGGGCCGGCCGCCGGCTCGCGCCCATCATCACTCGGCTCGATCCTGGCTTCATCGTCTCGACCTATCCGCTGGGTAGCGCTGGTCTGGCCTGGCTGCGCCAGCACCGAGGGCTGGCCGTGCCGGTGGGCGCGTGGGTGTCCGACTTCGCGCCGCACCCCTTCTGGGTGTACGGCGACGTGGACCTCACCGTTGTCATGCATCAGGTCTCGGCTGAGACTGCCTTGGCCGCCGAGCCGGCAGCCAATGTGACAGTCGGCGCCCCACCCACCCTCGTCGCCGCCGCGGCTCAGGGGTTGCCTCGCCCCGACAGGCCGGATGGCCGATTCACCATCCTCGTGGCCTGCGGCAGCTACTCCTTCGGCGATGTCGTGGACACCATCACAGAAGTGTTGGGCGCATCCGCTGCCGTGCGGGTGGTCGCAGCGTGCGGCAGGAACGGGGCGCTGCAACGTCGGCTGCAGCGGCTCAATCAGCCAACTGACCGACTCGTCGTGTTGGGCTGGACCAATGAAATGGCCAAATTGCTGACAGAGGCCGACCTGCTGCTCACTAACGGGGGCGGCGCGACGGCCCTGGAGGCGTTCTCGGTCGGCACCGCAGTCCTGATGTATCGGCCCATCGCCGCACACGGCGCCGCCAACGCTGACTTGATGGTGGTGGCCGGCGTCGCGGACCTTGTCACCAACCGCCGGCAGCTGTCCGACTACATTCGGGCCGTGACGTCAGAGGTGCGCCCTGAGCCGAGAAAAATGCGCCCTGAGCCTGTCGAAGGGCGCCCCGACGGGTTAGCGCACCTCGCCAACCTGCCATCCGGCAATACCCCGATGGCGCCCAACGACGCGTTCTTCGCCTACCTGGACAGAGAGGTGCGGCAGGAACTGGGGGTCGTGGTTGAACTCGGCCGCCGACCGGACGGCACCATGCCTCGGCTGTCTGAGATCAGGGCGGAGATCCTCAAAGGCTTTCGGGATCTGCTGGCCATGCGCCGCGGACTCGTCCGGACCACCCGGCCAGCATGGCGCCTGTACCCCGAGGCCACCCTCGACCGGCAGGTCAGGGATCTCGTATCGCCAGCGCCCGCTCCCGGCCAGGCGCCGCAGCATCGACTGCTCGCGGCCGTCACCGCGTTCTGGTCCGAGCCGCTGCCCGGCGATGGCCCCGCCTGGTGTGCCGGGCTCATACAGGATCCAGAGACCGGTCGCAGCCTGGTCGCAATCAAGTTGCACCACAGCGTGGCCGACGGCCTCGCCGCGCTGCCCATCCTTGACCGGCTGTTCGGCGGCAACGCCGCCACAGGTATCGCGTCGAGCGCGCCCGCGATCGCCAAACCGAGGCAGGCAAAGGATAGGGAACCGTTTGCCACTCGGCTGCGGACCTGGGCCGGGATGATCTCAGGACTCGCCAGTCTCGCCGCCCACGCGCCGGCCCGTCGTCAGCCGCTCACCGGCGGGCCCGTCAGCGGGCGCCGCGTGTTGGTTACCTGGGATGCGCCACGCAGTGACTTCCTGTCGGCCGCGCGCCGCTTACGGGTACGTCCCCACGAACTGGCGCTTGGACTGATGGCGGAAGCACTGAGCCGTCTCCTCGTACCGCCTGGGCTGGTGGACACCGATGTGTCGCTACGGGTCATGGTGCCAACGACGGTCCGCGGACGCGACCGGCTCCTCGGCAACAAGACCGGAGCCATCGCCGTCGACCTACCCTTGGAACCGATGACGCTACGATCACGCCTCGACAAGATCACCGGTGCAACTCGTCGGAGTGCTCGCCGTCACGAACCACAGGCCGCGTACGCGGTGATGCGCTTGGCCGGCCGGCTGCCGCCCCGGCTGCACGCTGCTGTCGCGCGCCGGATCTATCACCGCCGGTTCTTCCACGCAATACTCACCTACCTTCCCGGCCCACGCCAGCCGCGTCGGCTGGCCGGCGCCCCGGTCCGCGCTGTCTACCCGATCCTCCCGCTGGCCCCGACCATCCCTCTGACCGCCGGACTGCTCACCTTCGGCCCCACCGCATGCGTCGGGTTGCAGCTCGACGCCTCGCTGAACCTAGCGCCCGGACACGTGCGGCAAGCGCTGGACGGTGCCTGGAGCGTCGTCGCCCGAGAAGAGAGCCCAACCTCGACGACATACTCTGACGCGGCACAGGAGGACCCGACGTGACTGCCGGTCCGGTCGCTACAGCCGTCGTGCTGGCGCTGGGGGCAGCGGGGTGTTTCGGCACCGCCGGCTACCTCCAACAGCATGCGGCCCAGGCCGCTCTCTCCGACCCAGCGTCGACCCGAGCCGCCTGATGCTACTCAATGGCGCCCAGGCGCTGGTCGTCGGTGCCACTGGAGGAATCGGTCGAGCCGTGACCGCCGCGCTGGTCCGGGCGGGTAGCGAGGTCGTCGCCGCTGGCCGCGACGACCGGCGGCTAACCGAGCTCAGCAACAGCTTGGGCATTGATACGGTCGCGTTCGACCTGCAGGCAGGTGATTGGCCCGAAGGTCAGATCCCGCAGGCGCCCGGCGGTTGGAATCTGGTGGTGGTGTGTGCCGGCGTTGGGCAGCGCGCTGCGCTGGCGGCGCACACTGACGCGGACCTGGACCGGCTGTTTCTGATCAACACAGTGGCGCCCATCCGGGTGATCCGCGACCTTGTGCCGATGCTAGCCGACACGCCAGATCAGCGACGCCTGGCGCTCATCGGGTCGATTGCCGGGATCCTGGGCGTGCCCTTCGAGGCCGCGTACGCTGCATCGAAGAGCGCCTTGATGGTCTTCGGCGACAGCTTGCGCGTTGAGCTGGACGGCGCCGCGATCGGAGTCACCATTCTCAATCCCGCGGTGGTAGACACAGGATTCTTCGACCGGCGTGGCGTGCCCTATCACCGCCGCTTTCCCCGACCGGTCTCGCCCGATCGAGTCGCCGCGGCCCTCATCAAAGGTGTGAGTCGTGACCGCGCGGAGGTCGTCGTGCCCGGGTGGCTGCGACTCCCCATCGTCCTGCGCGCCTGCGCCCCGGGCGCGTACTGGCGACTGGCCGGGCGGTGGGCATGACGCCGCGATCTCCCAACGAGAGACTGCGGGCGACTTTGGGACCCTGAATCGATTCAGATGTGGAATTCGCCCTCACCCTTCGTCTCTGGCGGTGCTTCCTAGAACCGGTAGGGCGCGCTTGTGGCGTGAAGGGCTCCTCTAGCATCCCGATTTCCGCGCCGGTCAAGGTGACATCGAGTCGAATGTCTTCGCGACCGCATCCTTGGCAGAACGCTGGGTCTGCTCCCCCGCGCCGCGTGAGGCGGCCCTTGCCTTGGGGCGAGTACCGGATGCAGCCCACGCCCATCTCTGCACACATCGGGAGCATCTCGCGTTCTTCCTCGCGCTTGATCAGGCCTTACTGGTCCTGCATGGCCACGAAGCGCGGTTGGATCCCCAGTCTGACGTACGGGCCTTTTGCCCAACGCCGCGACTGGACTGTCAGCTAGGTCGCTCCTGGGACAGGCGTCGGCGGAGCTGAGCGATGCGAACCGTTCCAACAACGAGTGCAATGAGGCCAACCCCGACACCGGCAATGAGCAGGGCGATGGCAAGCGGCACCGTGCCTTCCAACGAGAAGAACGTCACGAGAACGGGCCGAGTATTTTGCAACATGAAGATGACCAGCACGATCAACAGGAGCGCAGCAATGCAAATGCCGACCCAGACGGCGCCTGCGCGCGAACGTGGTGTCTTCACAGTCGGTCCCGTTACACCGACCTCCGCGGCAGGGGGCGCGGCTGCCGGACTGTGACCTGCGGGCTGGTTGACCGGTTGTTGGGTGGCCATCATGGCCTCCTCGATGGACGCGCGCCTCGAAAAACTGGGGGCGTTCATCTTGGATGTCGCCAGCATACGCCCGTTGATGGGCGAGGCTCGCGGCCGAAAATTGGCTCATCGTGATGGCCCGCCCCCACCTTAGCAAGGCCAGATGGGCCACCAACCACCTCACTACGTGCAAGCTACGTGCAAGATTCGAGCCCGGCGCTCTCTTCGTGAAACCTGTGCAGTTCCGGTTCATGCTTGCTCAGTGAGCCCACTGTATTCGAACACTCACATGACAAGAATGACCAGGCTGGTCATGCGTATCCATGATCATCCGCGCTCTCCTCCGAGGCCTTGTCAGGCGGGACTTCGTGGCCCGCGAGTCGGCGCGGCCGAAATGAGTCACGCCCATCCGTGCCCAATTCGTGCCC
>JBKOZG010000035.1:0-17948 GCA_046725775.1 Actinomycetota bacterium
CACCAGCATCGGTGATTGTCACTATCGGTGTCGAGGAGCTGCTGGCCAAGGCTGGGATTGCTGAAACCACCGAGGGCAGCCAACTCAGCGCCGATCAGTTGTTGCGGATTGCTGATCAGGCTGAGATCTGGCCCACCATCATCGACCGCAACGGTGTGCCACTCGCATTGGGCAGGACCCGACGGATCGCCACCCGCGGTCAAACCATGGCATTGATCGCTAGAGAAGGCGGATGTTCCTTCCCCGGCTGTGATCATCCCCCGCAATGGTGCGACCGACACCACATTTTGGATTGGATTCTTGGCGGCCGAACCGGCCTAGACAACCTGACCCTGTTGTGTCGCTACCACCACGCCCACTTCCTGCAAAAAGGCTGGAGCTGCCGCATCAATGTGGATGGTTTGCCGGAATGGATACCGCCGCGGTGGATCGACCCCGAACAACGACCCCAACTCAACACCCGAATCCGACGCCTCCAGATCCAACGCGAACTCGGCAGACGGGGACAAGCGCCCGTCGCCGCATGAGAGTGAGACAGAGTTGCTGTATCGCTATCGCAACTTGCCCGCGAAATCTCACCGTGTGCCTGACACTGCGGCCGTTCCTGCACCTAGGCCCAAAATTTGCCGGCGCGGAGGCGCGGTCAAGATGCAGCCCCCCACGGCGGAACGATCTTGACCGCGCACCGGCACTATGACGAGCTGGTCGCTCCGACGACTGCAGGAGCTTGCGAGAGGACGCCGTCAGAAGTCTGGCAGGCCGCTACACCGTAAGCGACGAAGGAGTCGGATCTGGCGAACAGCTTGTCAGAGTGCCATCCAACACAGCACCGGCACACAATCAACACCGCAGGGACGGCCGGCGACTTGGCCCGACGCCGAAGGGACGAAGATGTGCAACTGGATGTGCCGCTGTCTCGCCGGCAAATTCGCGGGCAACTGCCCACCGCTGGTAGATTGGCCGCGCCGTTTGACCGGCCGCGGATTTCAAGAGCTCCCAACTCACACCACGTGAAAGATCCTGACTAGGGCATCGGGGGCGCCGCGCAACGGGAAACCGAGAGGAGAACATCAGTGTCGATCGATGCTGAAACAAAGAAGAAGATCATTGACGAGTACGCGACCAGCGACGGCGACACGGGTTCCCCGGAAGTCCAGGTCGCCATCCTCACCAAGCGGATCGCGCATCTCACAGAGCACCTCAAAGAGCACAAGCACGACCACCACAGCCGGCGAGGCCTGATGCTACTGGTTGGGCAACGGCGCCGGCTGCTCAACTACGTGGCCAAGACCGACATCGAGCGTTACCGGTCGCTCATCGAACGCCTCGGGCTGCGTCGCTGATCTGTCAAGCGGTTGGGCCGCGTTCTGGAGCACATACGGAACACGTGATGCGGAGCCTGGCCCTGCTAGACCACAATTGAACAAACCACATCAAGTTCGAGATCGCATCTCGACACAGATGCTCGACGAGGAGAGACTCGGTCCTCGGTAGTGGTTTTCGGGAGGAGCGTTCCGCTCTGGCCCGCGGACCTCGATCGAAGACCGGCCTCCACCAAGCTCGGGGGACTGACGCGGGGCTCACGTACCGCGCCACGTCGAGCTCATCAAGTGCAGGAGCGATCCCCGCTCAGGCACTGGCGACCATCGCCAGCGCCACAGAAAGGAATCCCGTGGAGGGACCAGATCTTCAGTTCACCGAGGCCGTTATTGACAACGGCGACCTCGGCCGCCATGTCGTCAGGTTCGAATCCGGCTTATTAGCCCGGCAGGCCGCCGGATCGGCGACCGTCTATCTAGACGACGACACCATGGTGTTGTCGGCCACGACCGCGCAAGCGAGGGCACGCGAGGCCATCGACTTCTTCCCACTCACTGTGGACGTCGAGGAGCGGATGTACGCCGTGGGCCGCATTCCCGGCTCGTTCTTCCGCCGCGAGGGCCGCCCGTCCGAGGGTGCGATCCTCGCCTGCCGGCTCATCGACCGCCCGCTGCGTCCGTGCTTCGTCAAAGGCCTGCGCAACGAGATCCAAGTGATCGTTACGGTCATGGCCTTGAATCCAAACAAGCTCTACGACGTGGCCGCGATCAATGCCGCCTCACTGTCCACCCAGCTGGCCGGCTTGCCCTTCAGCGGTCCGGTTGGGGGCGTACGCGTTGCACTCATCGATGACCGCTGGGTCGGGTTCCCTGACGTCGATCAGCTCGAGGACGCCACCTTCGACATGGTGGTTGCCGGCCGTGTCACAGCTGCCGGTGATGTGGCCATCGCCATGGTTGAGGCAGAGTCCACAGAACACACCTGGGATCTCGTGCGGTCCGGCAAGACCGCACCGACCGAGGAAGTGGTATCAGCCGGTCTGGAGGCGGCGAAGCCGTTCATCAAGGCCTTGTGCGACGCCCAGGTCGAACTGGCAGCGAAGTTCCCGAAGCCGATCGCTGATTTCCCGATTTTCGTCGACTACAACGACGACGTGTACGCCGCGGTTGCCGAATCGGCCACTGCGGAACTCAGCGAGGTTATGTCGATTCCCGACAAGCAGAAGCGCGAGCAGGCCGCCGATACTCTCAAGAGCACGATTGTCGAGCGCCTGACACCGCAGTTCGAGGGCCGCGAGAAGGAGATCGCTGGGGCATACCGAGCCCTCACCAAGAAGTTGGTTCGGCAGCGGATCTTGACCGAAAGGATCCGTATCGACGGCCGCGGTGTGACTGATATTCGCACGTTGGCCTGCGAGGTTGGCGCAGTACCGCGGGTGCATGGGTCGGCGCTCTTCCAACGCGGCGAGACCCAGATTCTCGGCGTCTCAACGCTGAACATGCTGGGCATGGAGCAAAAGCTCGACACGCTCGCGCCGGATACGACCAAGCGCTACATGCACAACTACAACTTCCCGCCCTACTCCACCGGTGAGACAGGGCGGGTCGGATCGCCCAAGCGGCGCGAGATCGGTCACGGGGCGCTGGCCGAGCGGGCCCTGGTGCCGGTGCTGCCGACGCGTGAGGAGTTCCCCTACGCGATTCGTCAGGTGTCGGAAGCTCTTGGCTCAAACGGGTCTACTTCGATGGGCTCGGTGTGCGCCTCAACGCTGGCGTTGCTCAACGCAGGCGTGCCGCTGCGCGCACCGGTCGCGGGAATTGCCATGGGCCTGGTCTCCGACACGGTGGACGGTGAGACCCGTTATATGGCGTTGACAGACATCCTCGGCGCAGAGGACGCGTACGGCGATATGGATTTCAAAGTCGCCGGCACCAGGGATTTCATTACCGCGCTGCAGCTAGACACCAAGCTGGACGGAGTTCCGGCCTCGGTGCTGGGAGACGCGCTGAACCAGGCCAAGGACGCTCGAAACACCCTGCTCGATGTGATGCGTGAAGCCATCGACGGGCCTGATGAAATGAGCATTTACGCACCGCGGATCATCACCATGAAGATCCCCGTCGACAAGATCGGCGAGGTCATCGGCCCGAAGGGCAAGGTGATCAACCAGATCCAGGACGACACGGGCGCGGATATCACCATTGAGGACGACGGGACGATCTATGTAGGAGCTGATCAGGCTGATAAAGCCGAGACAGCACGTGTCATGATCAACGCCATTGCCAACCCGACCAATCCGGAGAAGGGTGAACGCTACCTGGGTACGGTCGTCAAGATCACCGCTTTCGGCGCATTTGTTGCACTGCTGCCGGGCAAGGACGGTCTGTTGCACATCTCCAAGCTGCGCCCACTCGCCGGAGGCCAGCGGGTGGAAAGTGTTGAGGATGTGCTCAGCGTCGGACAGAAGATTCAGGTCGAGATCAATGAGATTGATGATCGCGGCAAGTTGTCGCTGATTCCTGTGGTTGAGGAGACAGTGTCGGCGTAGCGGTTGTTCCGACGTTCGCGTTAGCGCCGATGCCTGTCGTTCCGCGCGGCAGTCATGGACGACGCCTTCCGCAGCTGGATGGCGCCGTCCGCCGTACGGTGCTGCCGAACGGTCTGAGGATCCTCACTGAGGACATCCGGTCCACCGGTACCTACTCCTTGGGCGTGTTCGTCTCGGTCGGCTCGCGGCATGAGACGCCGAGCCAGCATGGCGCCTCACATTTCTTGGAGCACCTGCTCTTCAAGGGAACTGCAACTCGCACGGCTGAGCAGATCTCGGCCACGATCGAGTCAGTGGGCGGTGAGCTCAACGCGTACACGGCCAAAGAACACACCTGCTTCTACGCTCGAGTGCTGCACAGTGACGCCGAGCTCGCCCTCGACGTGCTTACGGACATGATCACTCACTCATTGATCACTCCCGACGACGTGGACGCGGAGCGGGCCGTGATCTTGGACGAGGTCTCCATGCACGCCGACGATCCAGCTGAACTGGCCGTTGACGCGGTCGCGGCCGAGATCTTCGGCAAGTCCGGGCTCGGCCGTCCGGTCATCGGGTCGGCAGCCTCGGTGATAGATCTGACACGGCAGCGCATCCTGCAGCACTGGAGGCGGCACTATCGGCCCAGCTGCCTGGTTGTCGCGGCTGCTGGCAAGGTCGACCACGACCGGCTCGCAGAGCGGCTCAGCGCTCTCGACGGACAGCCGTCAAAACCTGGGGCGCTAAGGCGGGGTTCCACCATGGTCAGCCGGCGCGGCGCGCTGCTCATGCAACCGTTGCCGCTCGAGCAATCCAGCGCAGTGCTGGCATTCCCCAGCCCAGGCATCTTCGATGCTCGCCGATATCCGCTTGGTCTGCTCTCCCTGATCCTCGGGGGCGGCATGTCGTCTCGGCTGTTTGTCGAAATCCGGGAGCGGCGCGGACTGACCTACGGCATCGACGCGGGCGAGACAGCCTACTCCGATGCCGGTTTTTGGAGCGTGGAATGGCAGTGTGCACCCGGCAAGCTCACGCAGATTCTCGAGCTGGTGCGGGCAACGCTTGCCGAGGTTGCTGCCCATGGCATTACCGCGGACGAGTTGGCGCGAGCCAAAGGCCAGATGTGCGGTCAAACGGCGCTCTCGTACGAAGGGCCAGGCAGCCGGATGAGCCGTCTAGGCGTGAACGCCGTCCTCGGCGACGATCGGACCCTTGGCGAGCTGCTGCGTGGCTTTGATCGAGTGACGGCCGAGCAGGTGCGCACCGAGGCAGAACTTCTCTTCACCCATCCGCCGACGCTTGCCATCGCCGGAGCCCGGGTACCAGCCCGGCAAATCGAGTCAGTGCTCTCCCGGTGGTAGAACCGAGTATCAGCTTCTCAGCTAGCTCTAGCCTGCTGCGAGTTTGACAAGTCGGAAGGTGGTCGGGAATGACACGCGTGGGCGTCTTCGGATCCCGTGGTCGCATGGGCACCGAAGTGTGCCGCGCAGTCGACTCCGCCCCTGACTTGGAGTTGGTTGCCGCGCTTGACCTGGCGGATGACCGCGCCCCCGCCGAGACCGCGCAGGTCATAGTCGACTTCACTCATCCTGACGCAGTGATGGACAACCTCACATGGTGCATTGACCACGGCATCCATGCCGTCGTCGGTACCACCGGCTTTACAGACGAGCGGCTGAATCGGCTACGTACCACTCTTGCTGAACATGACAGTATCGGCGTCCTCGTCGCACCCAACTTCTCCATCGGAGCAGTACTGATGATGCGTTTCGCCGAGCAGGCCGCCGCGTTCTACGAAAGTGCGGAGGTCATTGAGTTGCATCATCCGGGCAAGGCCGATGCGCCATCTGGCACTGCAGCGAATACTGCACGCAGGATTGCCGCTGCGCGTCATGCAGCGACTCTGGGAGCGCCACCTGATGCAACTGTCCAGGAGCTACCCGGGGCTCGCGGCGCCCAAGTTGACGGGATCCGGGTGCATGGTGTCCGGCTCCGCGGACTCGTTGCGCATCAAGAGGTGCTGTTCGGCGCCGAGGGCGAGACCTTGACCATCCGGCACGATTCGCTCGACCGAGTCTCATTCATGCCAGGCGTGCTCGCCGCCGTTCGGGCCATCAGCACCAGGCCGGGATTGACCGTCGGGATTGAACCCATTCTTGGGATCCAATGACGTGAGCCGACCATGAAGAGTCGCCCACGGGGCTCGCCGCTGGTCGGCGTGCTGATCATCATCCTCATTGCCGGATTGCTCGTCGCGTGCCTCTATGTCGCCGATCGGTACGCGGACCGTCGGGCCGAGCAGCAGATTGCGGCGCTGTTGCAAACCCAACTGGGCACACCCGAGGAGCCCACGGTCAGCATCGAGGGTTTTCCGTTCCTGACCCAGGTCGCGGCTGACTCCATCGGCAGGGTTCACGTCGTGGCAGACCAGCTCGGCGAAACAACCAAGGCGCCGCTGATCTTGGCGCATGCTGATCTCATCATGACCGACGTTGACACCAATGACTGGTTCAGGTCGATGAAGGTCGCCCATAATGAGGGATCCGCTCGGCTGGAGTACGCGAAACTCTCCTCGCTGGCTGGCGCGCCGCTGGCGTACGGCGGCGAGGGCAGGATGGAGATCGCGGTCAATACCACCGTGGTTCGCCGAGAAGTCGAGGCTGTGATCACCGGCTTGCCGCGGCTCAACGCTAAGGAACAGACAATGACGCTGAGCGACGCGAAGATCGCTGTCGCGGGAGTTAACCTGCCCGACTTCACTGCCCAGGCATTGCTGGCCGCCGTGCTGAAGCCAATCCCCCTCAAGGGGATGCCACTCGGAATGACGGTCACCAAGATCGTGGCGGCTGAAGACGGCCTGCAGGTCAACCTAGTAGGCGACAGTCAGACGATCCCTTCCCAATAGCTCGGCATCAGCTTCAACTGCCCGCCGCAAGGCTGGTGTGCAGCCGTACCTGCTTGAGGCGTACCGACTCGTCCTCCGGCCCGATTTCTCGCGTCGCCCCATCGGCAGCCCAACCGGCAGCGGTGAGGAACTGGCGGAGCGCGTCGTCGGATGCGTTCACCCAGCAGCGAGCACGGTCAAATCCGTCGGCTCGCAGTGTGTCCGCGCAGGCGTTCAGGAGCCGCGAGCCATGGCCTCGATGCTGCGCCGCCGGATCCACGACGAACGCCTCGATTGCGCCGTCCACACTCTGGTCGGCATCGTCATCTTGGCCCGGCATGGTCGTGGCGAAGCCCACCACTCGCGAACCGTCAGTCGCGACAAGGACGCGAAACGCAGCCTGCGGCGGTCGCTCAATCGCCGAGCGCCAGGAGTCGGTCATCTCCGCCAATGAGACAGACCCCAGCATCAACTCGGCGAGATCGGCTGGCCATTGGGTGGCCCAGGACCGTCGCTGCAGCTCGGCGATGCTCGACGCCTCAGCGGGCCAGGCAAGCCGTACGGAAGCTGCGATCGGTCCACCGGAAGCTGAACTCACGGGCGCGATGTTATCTGGCCTGTACCCTTCCTCCCGTGGCCGTCGGTAGCTTGCAGATCCCGCCTTTGCTGGCCCCGCACGCGATGCGCATCGTCTCGCTCGGTGGACTGGGCGACGTCGGTCGCAACATGGCAGTTGTGGAGTTCGACGGCCAACTGCTGCTGATCGACTGCGGCGTGCTGTTTCCAGAAGATGATCATCCTGGCGTCGATCTGATCTTGCCGGGCTTCGACGCCATCAGCGAGCGGCTGGATGATGTCAGCGGCCTAGTGCTCACCCACGGTCACGAGGACCACATCGGCGCTGTGCCGTATCTGCTACGGCAGCGACCCGATATCCCGCTTATCGGGTCCAAACTGACGCTGGCGCTGGTTGCCGAAAAGTTGCGTGAGCACCGTCTGCGGAACGTTCCGCAGCGCATCGTCACCGATGGTGACAAGATCGGCGTCGGCAAGTTCGATTGCGAATTCATCGCTGTGAACCACTCGATCCCGGATTCCTTGGCTGTCGCCGTACGCACCCCAGCCGGACTCGTTTTGCACACCGGTGATTTCAAGCTAGATCAGTTGCCGCTGGACGGTCGCATCACAGACCTGCGGGCCTTCGCCAGACTTGGCGAGGAGGGCGTCGACCTCTTCATGGTCGACTCGACCAACGCCGAAGTGCCCGGTTTCACAACACCGGAGCGTGACATCAGCCCCGCTCTCGAGCGGGTGTTCGCGGCTAGCCGGCAACGGGTGATCGTGGCCTGCTTCGCCTCCCATGTCCACCGCGTGCAGCAGATCCTGGACGCTGCTGTTGCTCACCGGCGCAAGGTGGTTTACGTCGGCCGCTCCATGGTGCGCAACATGAGTGTCGCTCGCGATCTGGGCTACCTGAGAATTCCCGCGCACACCTTGATCGACCAACGAGAAATTGACGATTACCCGCCCGAGGACGTCGTGATCATCTCGACAGGCTCTCAAGGCGAGCCGCTGTCGGCGTTGTCACGGATAGCCAACCGCGAGCATCCAGTGATCGAGCTCAAAGGCGGCGACACCGTCGTACTCGCCAGCTCGCTCATCCCAGGCAACGAGAGCGCGGTTTATCGAGTGATCAACGGTCTGACTCGACTGGGTGCCCATGTCGTGCACCGAGGGAATGCACTCGTTCACGTATCCGGGCACGCCAGCGCGGGGGAGCTGCTCTACTGCTACAACATCGTCCGGCCGCGCAATGTCATGCCGGTGCATGGCGAAGTGCGGCATCTGAATGCCAACGGTGACCTGGCAATCGCAACAGGCGTTCCGGCTGACCGCACGATCATCGCTGAGGACGGCATGGTCGTCGACCTGGAGGGCGGAAAGGCCAGAATCGTCGGAAAGGTCGATGCCGGCTACATCTTTGTCGACGGCACCACGATCGGCGATATCTCCGAACTGGCCTTGACCGACCGCCGCATCCTCGGCGAAGAAGGCTTTATCTCCGTGATTGCGGTCGTGAACACTCATGCCTCACAGATTGTCAGCGGTCCGGACATCCATGCTCGCGGCTTCGTGGAAGACGATGGGGTGTTCGACGACGTGCGCCCGCTCATCGTGGCTGCGCTCGAAGCGGCGCTACAGGAGGGTGTGGACGACTCGCACCGGCTTCAGCAGGTGATCAGACGGCAACTCGGCAGGTGGGTCAGTGACACGCACCGCCGCAGACCGATGATCATCCCGGTCGTCATCCAAGCCTGAGAAGCGGGCCGCCTGAATCGGCATTCCAGCGTCAAGTCAGCGGGTGACCTTGCCAGCCTTGATGCAGGAAGTGCACACGTTCAGCCGCTTCGGGCTACCGGAGACAATGGCGCGTACCCGTTGGATGTTCGGCTTCCAGCGCCTGTTGGTCTTCTTCTTGGACCAGGGGACGTTGTGGCCGAATCCGGGCCTCTTGCCGCATATGTCACATACCGCAGCCACTGGAGTTCGCTCCCAAAATCAGGTCGATACAGGTGTCGATGCCCGCTGTGGGCAACCGGGAAAGAGTACCTGACCGCCCCAGCGCAGGCCAATTGCGGCCGGTGTGCATTTGTGCACGCCGCGGGGGTTCAAGGGGGTCGTCCCCCTTGCCATTAGGGTGGGGGCGTGTCAGCCAGGCTCGGTGGCCGCGTGCCCACGCTCTGGGAGGCCTACGAGGCTTGGCTGCGCCGGGCGACCAGCGTCATCGCTGAATCGGCCGACGCTTTGAACGCCATCAACGTCTTTCCGGTACCTGACGCCGACACTGGGTCGAACCTCAAGCTGACCTTGACCGGGATCTCCGAAGCGGTCGGCAACCTCGAGCAGGCCAGCGCGGACTCAGCCGTTCAGGCAGCGATCTTGTCTGCCCACGGCAACTCCGGAGCGATCGTCGCCGAAATGTTCGTTAGCGTGTGCCGGACACTGGAATACGACCTGCAAGCGTTGCAGACGATGCCGCAGGGCCAGCTCATTGCCATGCTGCTGCGGTCGGCGGCTGTCGCAGCAAGGCGTGCCGTTGCCCGACCGGTCGCCGGAACGATCCTGACGGTCGCCGACGAAGCAGCGAGCGCCGCCGAAGGGGCTGCGCTCGGCCATCCCGATGATGCTCTGGCCACGGTGCGCGCGGCACAGCGCCGCGCCCACGAGTCACTGGCCGGTACGCCGCGGCAGCTAGCCGTCCTGGGTTCAGCTGGAGTGGTGGATGCCGGTGGCCAGGCTTACGTACTGCTGCTCGACGCGCTCGCCGAAGTGCTCGGCGGGGCACCGGCCCAGCCGCTGACAGCCGTCGGCCCGCGCCCAGCAGGACTGCAGCCCGAGGGGCCGCAGATGACAAGCGAATACGAGGTGATGTACACCCTCCGCGGCGCTCCGCCGTCGGATCTGGATGCACTACGCGACCAACTGTCAGAGCTCGGCCATAGCGTGGTCATTGTGGGTGACCACGCGATCGCGCAGGTGCACGTCCACCTCGGCGAGGCGGGTGCTGCGATCGAGACCGCGCTTCCGCTTGGCGAACTAAGCCAGATCCGGATCACTGCACTGCCGCAGAGTTCGCTCGCGGGTCAGCGAAGTGTCCTGGCCGTGGTCGCCGGTCCCGGGCTGGCTCAAGCTGTTGCGTCGCTTGGCGGCATACCTGTGCTCGCCGCTGAGGATGATGTCGCCCTCGACCAGCTGCAAGCTGCCGCTGACCGAAACTCCTGCGGCGATCTGCTGATCTTGCCTAACGGAATCGAGAACCTCAGGAGGGTCGACTCTGCTGCAGCTGAACTGCGCCGGAATGGCCGCCGGGTCGGCATCATCCCGACTGTTGCCCAGGTGCAAGGCCTGGCCGCGATGGCTGTGCACGAGCCATCGGCCGACTTTGAGTCAGCGGTCGTGGCAATGAGGAGCGCCGCCGACCACGCCAGACGTGGCGAAATCTTCGTCGCCCAGAAGTCGACGATGACCCCGGCCGGCCGCTGTCAGCCAGGCGATGTGCTCGGCGCCATCCAAGGAGATGTGGTTGTCATCGGCACCTCCATGACAGATGTGGCGTGGCAGGTGGTCGGGCAGCTGCTCAGGGTCGGGGGGGAGCTGCTGACGCTTATCCGCGGGCTCGATGCCGACGACAATCTTCTGCCTGACCTCGCAGCTCGTGCGCGCCAAATGTCCGGCACTCTCGATATCGAGATCTTGGACGGAGGGCAGCCGGGCTCTCCACTATTGGTCGGGGTGGAATGACCACACTTAAGCCGGTCGGTTCACCATGGCGTACCGACACCTTCCGCCGGCTGGCGACCCGTCTCGAGAGCGTCGTCGGAGCAAAGACCGCCAAGCAGTTCCAGCCGCTGAAAATTTTCACTATCGGAGATCTGATGCGGCATGTACCGCGCCGCTATTTCTCAGGCACCGAGCTGAGCGATCTCTCAGTACTCCAGGAAGGTGAGGAGGTCGCGGTGATGGCGGAGGTCGTGGACGCCCGCACCTTCAACCTTTCTGATCGGCCCAACTATCGGCTGCCCAGCAAGCCGCGGCTAGAGGCCACCATCACCGATCATCGTGGCAGGTTGACCTGCACTTTCTTCGGCCAGCCGAGACTGATCAGCTACTGGCAGGGGCAGCTGCGCCCGGGCGCTCGGGGCATCTTCGCTGGCAAGGTAACGAGATTCAATGGCAGGCTGCAGCTCGCGCATCCGGATTTTGTCATTCTTGACGAACTCGGTGCGGTGATCGGCGGTGCCGCGCACAATGCGTCACTGGCGTCGGCCTCAAGATCACCGATGGTGGGTCTTTATCCGATGGCGGGGAAGTTGCGCACCTGGACCATCGCCGACTGCGCCGCCCTGGCGCTGGATTCGCTGGCGGGGATCGAGGATCCGCTCCCGGAGTGGGCTCGTCAAGCCGCCGGTGTAGTGGACTTGGAGTCGGCATTCCGAGCAGTGCATCAGCCGACTGATCAGTCTGTCATCAACGAGGGTCGGGACCGGCTGCGGTTCGATGAGGCGTTCGCCTTGCAGTTGACCATGGCGTATCGGAGGGCCGATGCCGCCTCGCACCGGGCGGTGCCGCGGCCCCGGAGGGACAGTGGCCTGCTCGACGCATTCGACGAACGGTTGCCGTTCATCCTCACCAAAGGTCAGATCGCGGTCAGCGAGGAGATCATGGCCGACCTGGGCCAAACGCACCCCATGCAGCGACTGTTGCAGGGGGAGGTTGGATCGGGCAAGACGCTGGTGGCGTTGCGCGCGATGCTGGCTGTGGTCGATGGCGGCGGTCAGGCCGCACTGCTGGCACCAACCGAAGTCCTGGCCGCTCAGCACTTCCAAACAATCACTGGCATGCTCGGCGATTTAGCCAGCGGTGGCACCCTAGGTGCGCCGGACCAGGCGACCGGTGTCGTGCTGATCACCGGGTCCTCCTCCGCGGGACGCCGTCGGGAGGCAACCCTGCACGCGGCGTCGGGCACGGCTGGGATCGTGATCGGCACGCACGCCCTGCTCAGCTCGGATGTGCAGTTCGCCGATCTCGGACTGGTCGTGGTAGACGAACAGCATCGCTTCGGGGTGGAACAGCGCGCCGCCTTGACCGCCAAGGCCGAGCTGCGGCCGCACGTTCTAGTGATGACTGCGACGCCGATTCCACGCTCAGTGGCTATGACGGTGTTTGGTGACCTGGAGACTTCGACGTTGCGGGAGATTCCGGCCGGTCGGGCGGAAGTGACCACCGTTGTCGTAGATACGGCTCACCAGCCATCCTGGGTACAGCGAGGCTGGCAGCGCATCGTGGAAGAGGTGGGCCGAGGTCGCCAGGCGTACGTCGTATGCGGACGGATCTCCTCCAGCAGTTCGTCCGGCACAGACGGAGAGAACCTCGGTGGCAATGCTGACGGCGTAGCGGCGCCGGCGGTTGCAGTTGAGGACCTGTTTGAAGAGTTGCGCAATGGACCGCTGGCCGGAGTCCGGGTCGAGATGGTTCACGGCCAGTTGCCCAGTGAGGAGAAGGACGCGGTGATGGGCCGCTTCGCTGCGGGCGAGACGGACGTACTTGTCGCCACGACGGTGGTCGAGGTTGGGGTGGATGTGCCCAACACCTCGGTGATGGTGATCCATGACGCTGACCGCTTCGGTATTTCTCAGCTGCACCAGCTGCGCGGCCGGATCGGCCGGGGAGCCCACCCAGGAATCTGCTTGCTGCTGACGACCGCCGATGAGCAAAGCTCAGCACGCCGGCGACTGGATGCTGTGGCCGCGACGCGTGACGGCTTTGCCCTCGCGGAGGTGGATCTTGAGCAGCGCAGTGAAGGAGATGTGCTGGGTGCCAGCCAGTCGGGGAGCCGATCAAGCCTGAAGCTGCTGCGAGTCTTGAAAGACGCAGATCTGATCGCCGAAGCCCGCACGATGGCGGAGCGGTGCATCGCCCAGGATCCGGTGCTCAATGATCCGGGATTGGCTGACATCGTGACCAACGTGGAGATGGACGCGGCCGGGGACTGGCTGGAGCGCACATGAGACCTTGCGGAAGCGAAGCGACCTCGAGCGCCACCGGCGAGGCGGGTATGTGAGTCGGATCATCGCCGGGTCACGCGGTGGGCAAAGGATCCTCATGCCGACGGGCGACCATGCCCGTCCGACCACTGATCGCGTACGCGAGGCGCTGTTCTCGGCCATCGCCGCCTGGGCGGGCACAGCAGCAGCGCCGGTCGAAAGGTCCCTCGACGGTCTGGCCTTCTGCGATTTTTACTCCGGCTCGGGCGCTGTCGGGTTGGAGGCGGCCAGCCGCGGCGCCAGTCGAGTGCTGCTGGTCGAGCGTGACCCTCGGACGGCGCAGCTCAGCAGGCGCAACGCCGAAGCACTCGGGCTGGCTGTCGAGATCGTCGTATCGCCGGTCGAACAGCTGCTGCGGAAGCTTCCGGCTCAGCCCTTCGATATCGTCTTCGCTGACCCACCGTATGAACTCGACACCCCAACCATCAGCGCCCAGATCGAGCGCCTCATCAGCCATGCGTGGGTGGGCGAGCGCTCCTTGATCGTCGTCGAGCGCTCGCGGCGCTCACCGAAATTAGTGTGGCCGGATCTGGCTGCGAAGCATTGGACTCGGGCCTACGGTGAGACCATCCTGGCTTTCGGGTCGCTTGACTCGGGGCTTGGCAGGCGCGGGGAGGAGGAGCCATGACCCGAGCGGTGTGTCCGGGGTCGTTCGACCCCGTCACTCATGGGCACCTTGACGTGATCGAACGGACGGCGCGTGTCGTCGATGACGTGGTGGTAGCGGTCGGCAACAACATCGCCAAAAACTCCCTGTTCAATCCAGCTGAGAGAGTCGAGATGCTCTCCGAGGAGTGCGCGCAATGGAGCAACGTCGAGGTGAGCCTGTTCGATGGGCTACTCGTTGATTTCTGTGCGGCACATGGCATTAACATCATCAGCAAAGGCTTGCGGGCCGCCGATCTCAGCTATGAGCTGCAGATGGCACAGATGAATCGCCAGCTGACTGGTGTGGACACCATGTTCCTGCCCACAGCGCCGCAATGGGCCTTCGTCTCCTCATCCTTGGTGCGCGAGGTGGCGACGCTGGGCGGTGATGTCACAGCATTCCTTCCAGCCAAAATCGCAGCGCGGACGATGGCCAGGATTGCGTCTCGGAATGCGGGAGCAGCAATGGATGTGTGAGACGAGGTCCATCTGCGCGACACTAGGGAGCAAAAGCACACTCGGAAAGGGGACCACGTGGTGGCTTTGGGGGCAGGAACGTCCATGGTTGGGCGAGGAACAGCTGAGGAGAAGCTCGCGTATCTGCGTGAGCTCGTTCTCAACGCGCGGGCGATGCCGATGTCGGCATCTTGCGTCATCAATCGAGGGGAAGTCCTCGCGGCAATCGACGATGTGATCGAGCACCTGCCCGACGAGATCGCCGATGCACAAGGGGTCATCGACCAGTCGGAATACAAGATCGCCGAAGGCGAGGCCGAGGCAAGCCGGATTCTGGCCGAGGCGCGAGACCACGCCTCCAACCTCGCGCAGCACAGCGAGGTAATCCGGCTCGCCGAGCACATCGCTGCTGAGATGCGCTCCGAGGCCGATCACGAAGCGGCCGCTCTGCGCCGGGAGACCGATGAATTCATCGACGCGCGGATGGCCAGTTTTGAGTCCGTGCTGCACAAGACGGCGAGCCAAGTGCGAACCGCCCGCGCCCGGCTGGCGGAGCGAAGCGGCTTGGATACGGGCGAGCTGCCAAGGCTGGACAAGCGCACATTCGGGGAATAGTCCGCCTCGCGGTGAACGTTCCGCCTCTCGATTCATGCGGGGAACCGGATCCCCAGCGGGTGCCTGTCGACGCTCGCAGCGACAGTTTGGCTCCGTGACCTACTCGCCGGTAGGGTTGGGCGTCGGTCACGACGAAGAGCGGGGCCGCTCGGCTTGGAAGGATTGCGATGAGTTCGCCGCATCGCCCGCTGAACCCCCGCTCGGGTTTAGTCCTGGACACCCACGAACTGGGCCGTCGTGCGGGCGCAATGAAGGTGGTTCAAACATCCGTCGAGGCTCCTGCGGACCTGGGAATCGGCGTGATCGGCGTACCACTGGGATCGCCGGTCGAGCTCGATCTTCGGCTTGAGTCGGTGGTCGAGGGAGTGCTCGTGAGCGGCAGCGCCACGGTCGAGGTCCGTGGGGAGTGCGTGCGGTGCCTTGGTGACGTCTCCGATGAGTTGGAGGTGGCCATCCAAGAGCTGTACGTCTACCCAGGAGTCGAGCCGGACGATGACCTCGCCAGCCGGTTGGAGGGCGACCTCATCGACCTCGAGCCGCTGCTTCGTGACGACGTGGTGCTTGATTTGCCATTCCAACCGTTGTGCCGGGATGACTGCTTGGGGTTGTGCGTCGAATGTGGCGCCAGTCTCAACGACGATCCGGGTCACCGCCACGAGGCGCGTCTCGATCCGCGGTGGGACGCGCTACGCGGTCTTGAGGGTGGAGGCGGCAAATCTTACGATGTTTTACAAACTGCCCCACAGGCAACGAAATTTCCGGGCAAAAGTGCCCGGAGGAACCAGGAGTGAAGTCGTGGCGGTTCCCAAGAGGCGAGTGTCGCGAAGCAACACGCGACACCGCCGTTCCCAGTGGAAGGCGTCAGTGCCCGCGTTGGTTACCTGTGCGAACCCGGCTTGCCGAGAGAAGCACCTGCCACATGTGGCGTGTCCGTCGTGCGGGCAGTACGGGCCTCGGGGAGCCCGTCGACAGGTTCTCTCATCCTGATGCGCACGCAGGCGACTGCTATTCGCCTACCTGCTGGAGATCTGCTCACCGAACTCGGGATGAGTGTTGATCCTGAACTGCTCGACCGCGCGCTGACCCATCGCTCATACGCCTACGAGCAAGGTGGACTGCCCACCAACGAGCGGCTGGAGTTCCTCGGTGACTCGGTTCTCGGTCTGATCGTGACCGAGCACCTGTTCGTCACCTACCCAGACTTGTCGGAGGGCCAACTCGCCAAGCTGCGTGCCGCTGTGGTCAATTCCAGGGCACTGGCCGATATTGCCCGGCACCTCGACCTGGGTGCGGTCATCCACCTGGGTCGCGGTGAGGAGAGCACCGGCGGCCGGGATAAGTCCTCCATCCTTGCCGACACCATGGAGGCAGTGATCGGCGCGGTCTTTCTACAGCACGGCATCGATGCGGCACGAGGGCTCGTACACCATCTGTTCGACCCCTTGATGGCTGAGGTGGCGACTCGCGGCGCCGGCTTGGACTGGAAGACCAGCCTTCAGGAGATCGCATCGATGTCCGGCCTCGGCGTACCGGTCTACGACGTAGTCGAGTCCGGACCCGACCATGCCAAGACGTTCCAGGCCACGGTCACCATCGATGATCAGACTTATGGACCTGGAGCCGGTCGCAACAAGAAGGAAGCGGAGCAAAACGCGGCAGCCCTCGCGTTCGCCGCGCTGAAAGGCGGCCGCGGCTCGGGCCCGATCCCGACTCGCTGACACTGCCGTGTTTGATTCCGGTGCCTGAGCTTCCTGAGGTCGAGGTGGTACGGCGCGGTCTTGCGAGCGGCATAACCGGGCGCCAAATCGCAGGCGTACGGGTCCTCCATCCGCGGCCGGTCCGTCGTCACTTGACAGGGCCGGCAGACTTCGAGCTGCAGACCACCGGCCGCACATTTGCCGAGCCGCGCCGGCGCGGCAAGTATCTCTGGCTGCCCTTCAATGACGGCGACGCAGTCTTGGCTCACTTGGGCATGAGTGGGCAGTTTCGGCTCGCTGATGCTGACGCGCCGCTGATGCCCAACACCCGAATCATCTTCGCCTTCGCCGACGGCGAGCCTGGCCTGCGGTTCATCGATCAACGAATGTTCGGTGGACTTTCGCTCTCGCTCGGCGGTGCCGAGCTGCCGCCCGAAATCGCGCACATCGGCCGCGACCCGTTCGATCCCGAGTTCGACCTGGCCGATGCCGTCGCCCGCTTGCGGCGGCGGCATACCGCCATCAAAAGGGCGCTACTGGATCAGCAGCTGGTGTCAGGCATCGGCAACATCTATGCAGATGAGGCGCTGTGGACGGCTCGAATGCACTACGCCCGCCCCACTAGCACGATGTCGCGGGCCAAGGCCACCGCCGTTATTTCCGCAGCGGCGACGGTGATGAGGAACGCGTTGACCGACGGCGGCACCTCCTTCGACGCCCTCTACGTCGACATCAATGGATCGAGTGGCTACTTCGATCGCTCGCTCGCGGTCTACGGACGCGAAGGCCAGCCGTGCCCTCGCTGTGGAACCCCGATCCGGCGCGAGCAATTTATGAACCGCTCGTCCTATCGATGTCCACGCTGCCAACGAGCACCACGCGTGACCCTGCTGCCCGCGATAGCGCCATAGAGCACCGATGCCCGAGCGAACACAAAACAAGTGGGTATTGTCGTACGGTTGTGGAACGCCTGAAGCACTACATCTTGGTACGTCATAGGCACAACTGGGAGCAACTCTTCCGGTTCGGCCTCGTTGGCGCATCTGGCGTTTTCGTCAATCTCTTCGTCGCGATCATGTGCAAGAAGATCGGTCCCGACGAAGATGGCATCTTCTTCGATTTGCCGTTCACCGAGTTCAATGTCCGCTGGTATCACGTCTACTCGACGATCGCGTTCCTAGTCGCCAACTTGTGGA
>JBKOZG010000328.1:0-1698 GCA_046725775.1 Actinomycetota bacterium
CCATCTCAGCGCGCAGAGCCAGCCCCGACTCAGGTACCGACAACCTCCCTGTCCTCCGCAAGCGATCGAGACCGTCGAGCGCCCAGTTGAAGATCCCGGGCAACTCCTCCATCAGATTGTCCGTCAGGTCGTGGTTCTCCCTCCCGTAGAACGACTCGGGGGTGTTGAGGATGATCATGCGCGAGGCCAGTGCCCCAGACGCGTCACTGAGCCTAGGCAGCTCGTTCGTCGCGATCACGATCCGGGTCGGCAGCGTTCCCGTCCATGCCTCCCGGTTCTTGCGGTCGATCGTGATCGCGTCTTCGCCGCTGATCGACAGCAGACGCTCGACGACGACCGAGTGCGAACCCGTAAATGCGCGCGTCAGAGATCAGCGCGAGTGGCTTGCCGATCAGTGGCTGAAGGCCGAGGTTCGACGACACGCTCGTCAACGTTGGCGCGGCGACGTGCCGAGCTATGCCTGTCGGCTTAGGTTCGGCGGTGCTCGTTCGGCCCTTCGTGTTGAGGACGCATCTCTAACGCCGCGCTTGCCAGATCGGCGACTAAGTCATCACCCACCGTCCACTCGGCCTCGTCTACACCGCCTCTAAATCACGTGATGTCTCAGACCGCCGCATTTCCGTCCGACGTACCCCCTCCAACTCTCAAACCTTCGAGTTGAACACACCTCATGCACGCAGGAAGTGGCTCGGGTTGGCCTGACCGTCCGAGCGTGTGTACCCCCTTCGGGTGGATGTGACGATGAGCCTCCACAAGCTCACCGCCGGGTCTGGGTATGACTATCTGACCCGGCAGGTGGCGGCCTTGGACGCAACCGAGAAAGGTCACACTGGCCTGGCGTCCTACTACGCCGAACGCGGTGAATCACCTGGGGTGTGGATCGGCTCGGGGATGGACGGGATCGACGGCCTAGCTGCTGGCGACCCGGTGACCGCTGAGCAGATGCGAGCGTTGTTCGGCTGCGGTCTGCACCCACTGGCGGAGCTGCGGCAGCAACAGCTGGAAGGACCCGACCTCACTCTGCGGGACTTCCAGAATGCGGCGCGGCTGGGCGTGCCGTTCAAGATCGTCGACAACGATCTGATCCCGTTCCGGGTCGAGGTGGCCAAGCGCATCGCGGCGCTCAACACCGCCATCGGATGGCCGGCCGACGCATGGACCGCGGCGGCTGACCGGGCCCGAGTGCGGACTCAGGTGGCCCGGGAGTTCTTCCTCGCCGAGCATGGCCGCGAGCCGGTCAATGCGCGGGAGCTTGCGGGGCAGATCGCGAAAGACTCGCGGCCGCGAACCCAGACAGTGGCTGGTTATGACCTGACGTTCTCCCCGGTGAAGTCGGTGTCCGCCTTGTGGGCAATCGCTGATCCGGCGGTGGCGGCTGTGATCGAGCAGGCCCATCAGGCTGCCGTGCAGGACGCGCTGGCGTTCATTGAGAAGCATGCCTTGTTCACCCGGACCGGGCCACAAGGCATCCGGCAGGTTAACGTCCGAGGCCTGGTTGCGACCGCGTTCACCCACCGGGACAGCCGCGCCGGCGACCCGGACCTGCACACCCACGTAGCGGTCGCGAACAAGGTGCAGACCCTCGACGGACGCTGGCTGTCCATCGACGGCCGGGTCCTCTTCAAGGCCAACGTGGCAGCCTCGGAAACCTACAACACCGCCCTCGAACAGCACCTCCGCGACACGTTGGGGGTGCGG
>JBKOZG010000338.1:0-9076 GCA_046725775.1 Actinomycetota bacterium
GCCCGAGTCTCTGCAGCGTTCCGCCCGGCTGGCTTCTCTAACCACAGGTGCTTCCCTGCCTGAGCCGCGGCGACTGCTACCTCTCGGTGGATGAAGTTCGGGCCGGTCACACTCACCACATCGATGTCGTCCCGGGCGACCAGATCTCGCCAATCCGCATGCGCATCGCAGAAGCCGAACGTCTCGATCGCGCGGGCTAGCCGATCGTCCACGGCGTTGTCGGCAACCGCGACCAGAGTCGGCCTGAGCGGTGCCTCAGGATAGTGGTGGCGCAGCCTCGCGTACGCCCGCGCATGCACTTGACCCATCCAGCCCCAGCCAACGATGCCGACCTTCAGGATGGGCGAGTCTGCGGCACTGTGCTCGTTCACCGGACGGCCCCACCTTTCTGACAAACAGCGTCACCATGATGTTCGCCGCTGGCTGGGACCGGTTCTCTTCGCCGAAAAATGTGACCAAATTTGTTTCGCGAGCCTATCACGATATATCTTGATAGAGTCGTTTGAAAGGAGAAACGTATGCGACACGGAGATCGACGCGGCGACTTTGAACGCCGGCGGGACGCTGGCCGGGATAGTGAGCCGCACGGTAAGGCCGAGCCCTGGGCGGAGCAGCACCACGCTCACGGTCACCGCGCACGAGGGGGAAGAGGCGGCCCGGATCGGGGTCGCCATCGCCGCGCGCGCGCCCAACGGGGCGATGTGCGGACAGCAGTCTTGCTAGTGCTGGCCGACGAGCCGATGCACGGTTACCAAATCATGCAGGCGATGAGTGACCGCACGGGTGGGGCCTGGCGCCCGAGCCCAGGGGCGGTCTATCCCACCATCGCGCAACTGGAGGACGAGGGCCTGGTGACGACCCAAGAGGAGGGGGGGCGCCGGTTGGTGACCCTCACTTCCGAAGGGCGCGCCTACCTTGAGGAGCGCAGCGCACGACTGGGCGACCCGTTCGCCGACTTCGCCGACCAGCCCTCCTGGCCTGACCTGAGAGAGCCAATGCAGGAGCTGCAGGCGGCAGCACGACAGATTGTCGTGAGTGGGAGCACGGCGCAAGTCAAGGCGGCCGCGCAGGCGCTGGCACAGGCGCGGCGCTCGCTGTATTTGATCTTGGCAGGGGAGCCGGAGGATGCAGGGGAGTGAGGCGATGACTGAGCTGCTGTGCAGCGATCCTCGCCTGCCGGGTCAGGGAGAGAACAACAAGATCAAGCCGGCGCAGGTGTAACCGACCATGACCAGCAGCAAGGGCAACTGACCAAGCAGCGCGCGATCCTGCGGCAACAGCGCGACAGCCTTCTCATGTGCACACACGATGCCGAGCACATGTCCACTGACAATGGCGCACAGCTGAACCAAGGCGATCGCAGTGGGGTAGTTGAAGATCGCGGAGTTCACTCCCATCTCCGCTGATCCGAAGACATTCCAACCCTGGCCGAGAGGGTCGGAAAAGTTGATCGCCGTGCGCTGCCCCTCGACGATGAGCAGGGTTGCGTAGTGTGCCACCACGTACCCGAGGACGATCGGTAACAGGGAGCCCACCATAAGCCGCGGATACGCCCCGGCTGGTCGGCTTCCATACCGACCCATCCAGGCGGCTGCGAGGCTGAAGCTCACGAACACGATGATGATCATCGCCAGCAGGCCGCCGGTACCCCCTACGACGGTGGGCACGTTCGAGTTCTGCACGACTCTGATCCACCAGCTGGTGTTAGTGAAGCTGTCGAAAGCGGTACTGCCGAGGAGTGCGGCCACCACGGCGGTCGCTCCCGGGGGAGCGTGCCAGGCGTTCAGGCCAGCCAGTGGATTGACCAGCCTCAGTTGATCACCGACCCGCCGCCAGATCGACATCTGAGCGAGCGTGCTCGCGTACGCCTCGAAGGGATCCGCTGCGCCGATCCAGCGCTGCCCGAACACGATCGCACCGAGCACCAAGACCACCAGCCAGGCGAGCGCCCACACCCGGAGCACCGCAAGTGTCGTCCGGTCGGGCTGGACCAGCTCAAGCCAGGCGAATCCGAAAATGGCCGCTACGGCCGGCCATACGCCGACCCTGGCTGACAGTGCGACGAGGCCCCGTTCCGGGTCGACGCGTGCCAGCGCACAGAGCCCGCTATGAATCGTCCGCAGCGGGTTGGTTGCTCGCCAGAACTGACCGAGTAGCAGCGAGATGGGGACCAGACCCACCCACATCCAGACAAAGACGAATCCGAAGATCGGATTGGTCAGCAGGTCCTGACCGGCCATCATCGCGAACCCCGCCCAGACGTACGCGGCCAGGACCACCGCACGTGCGACTAGCCGGGTGACCGGATGGTCGACGACTGCGGTCAGCCCCGGCATCGGGTGACCGCCCACTCGGTCGAAGCGCGGCTGGCGCCAGGCAAAGATCAAGATGACGAAGGAGATCGTCAAGGCCAGTACGGCGCCGACCACGACGAAAGAGAACGGCAGCGGCAGGTCGTGCCGGGACGCGATCCCGTGCAGCGGTACCAGCATGAATGATTGCGCTGGGCTAGCGCGCGTTCAAGATCACGATGGTCTTCTCGAGATGGTGTGACTCCAGCTCGAAACTGCCGGGGCTGTCAAGGATGAACGATCCCTTGGCCGGCCTGCCTGCCCGTACCGCCAGTTCATAACCCTTCTCACCAAGATGCGCATGGATCTCATCGTCAGTATCGCTGGCCACGTTCAAGATCACCTTCTGGCCCACCCGTACGTTGATCTTCTTTCCGTTGGGGACCGTTTTGCCACCCGCGATCTCGATGTTGATGGTCAGCGCGTAGTCAGCATTGAGCGACGGAGATCTCGCTGGAACCGACGTTGGTGACGTGGCGGGCGAGGACTCGCTGGGACTGCCCGTCGCCGCCGATGGACTGGCGGACGCCTCAGGCTGGGCGCTACTCGTACAACCGCTCAGCAGCAGACCGATGGCCACCGTCCCCAAAATCAGGGCCCTTCCTGCCGGCATGCTTTCTGTCCCTCTCTCCGTCAAGTGTCAGACGTTCGGCGCCGCCCGGGCACGCGTTTCGCGACGCTCTCGTCATGCCACGATCCATCCATCCTCTACGAAGCCGGTGATGGCTGGGTTCCCGGTAGTGGAATCACCCGCCCGGCCGAGGGGCCGCCATCTTTAGCGGTAGTACCGTAATTGCTCCAGGTATTCTCACGAGCATCGGAGGGCTCCCATGCCCCAGCGGCTGACGCCTCTCGAGGTGTCGTTGCTGGCCCTGGACACGGCACACACCCCAGGCCATGTCGGTGCCGTGCACATTTTCGATCCCGGTCCTGATGGCTTCGAATACGAACGGCTGATCGCCCTGATCCGGGAACGCCTCGCGTTCGTCCCGCGGTACCGGCAACGGGTACGCGGGATCCCTGCACGACTCGCTGCCCCGGTGTGGGTCGACGACGAGAAGTTCGACCTCACCTTCCACGTACGACGGTCTGCGCTACCGCGCCCAGGCAACCTGGTCCAGCTCCAAGAGTTCGTCGGCCGCGTACTGGCCCGACGACTCGACCGGTCGCGGCCACTCTGGGAGATATATCTCGTCGAGGGTTTGGAAGACGATCGGTTTGCACTACTGGCCAAGTCACATTTGTGCCTTGTCGACGGAATCGACACAGTGGAGATCGGTCAGGTGCTGCTCGACTCGACCGCTCGCTCGCACGCAATTCCAGGAGTTGGAGCCGATGAGGACGCCTGGCATCCGATCCCCGAGCCGTCGTCGTTGGAGCTGGTTGCTGGGGCTCTCTGGGAGAGCGCTCAAGACCCAGCAATTGCCATTGAGAACGTGCGGGGAGTGTTGACCAACGCGCTCGGTGTCGCTGTTGCAGTCGGCGAAGCGGTAGGCGGTGTTGTCGGAGCGTTGGGAGAGCTGGCCGCTGATGCGCTCGGCGCCGGACGTCCGGCCTCCGACTCGCCGCTGACCGGGCTAGTGTCCGAGCAACGCCGCTTTGCAACCGTTGTCGCTTCTCTGACTGATCTGAAGGCAGTCCGTCAAGAGCATCACCACACGATCAACGACGTGGTATTGGCGATGATCGCTGGAGGGCTGCGATCGTGGTTGCTGACTCGCGGCGAGTCGATCATCCCCGGAAGCTCCCTGACCGCAGTGGTGCCAATGAGCGTCACCGAGGATGATGGCGAGCCCACCTCGCTCGGAAGTCAGGTGGCGCCCCACCTACAGCGCTTGCCTATCGGGGAACCGAACGCGCTGATGCGACTGCACCAGGTCGCCTACGACACCCAAGCCCACAAGGACTCCGGACGAGCGGTGGCTGCGCGCTCGCTCGCCGACATTGCAGGCTTTGCACCGACTACCTTGCACGCGCTCGGCGTACGCACCTCCACCGAAGTGATCCGCAAGCAGCACGACTTGTTGATCACCAACGTTCCGGGTCCTCAGGTAGCGCTTTACGCTGCGGGTACGCAGCTCGTCGCGAGCTACCCGTTCCTCCCTCTTTCTGCCGGCCACGTGCTTGCCATTGGTGTTACCTCCTACGACGGCGAGATCTTCGTTGGTCTCACCTCCGACCGGGACGCCATCAGCGACCTCGACATGCTTGCTCAATGCCTGCTCGATTCCCTCGACGAGCTCTTGGACACAACCGTCCGGGCGACGAACGTGCGTCAACCCACGCGCAAGGCGTCCGCCTCAGCCCGCCGCTCCGCTGCGAGTAAGGCAGCCGCGAGGCAGGAAGCAGCGCGCAAAGCGGCCGGGATGAAACGTGCCGCAGTACGCAATCTGGTCGCTCGCGCTTCCGAGCTGGGTAGCGGTGCCACCGCGCCTCCGACGGCGGCGGCCCCGCTGAACTCAGACGAGCCCAGCGTGCCCACGGCGGAGAAGCCGAACACTGCCGAGAGGCCGCCCCTGCCAAAGGCGGTCGATGAGAAGGGCCCCGTTGCCGAGCCGCCGAGCAGTTCACCAGCCGCCGGGCCCGAGCCAGCTCATGCCACGTCGGAGGACCCGTCGAGTAGCGACGCCCCCGGCACCTCAGCTGCGCCGTGGTAGCGCGTCAAGCGCTGATGCCTGAGGTGGTCTTCGTTCCGATGACCTGGGATGCGGTAGCGGATCTGCGCTCGGGTGTGGCGGCGGACCGCTATCGGGGATGCGCGGCGACCCAGACCTTGGTTGGCTCAATGGAAGCTGGCACGTTGATCGAGGAGGCCGAGTACGCCGCGCTCAGCTACGCCGGCGTGCTGGCTCTGGTGCTGAATCCGGGCTCGCCACGGTTAGTGGTTGCTGCTGAGGTGCAGCCGGGACAGCTCTGTGACCTATGCGAACCGCTGGGCGAAGTGGAAGTCCGCGGTCTGGCCTGGACTCAGGTGCGAGCGCTGTTCGCCGGGGAACCGGCAGAGATCGAGGCGGCGAGGCTAGCCGGCGAGGTTGTAGCAGGGCAAAGCCTGGCAGTTGCACTCGTCGAGCCTGAGGTCGGGCAACTACTCGATGGCTATGACCTGTTGTGGTTCGCTCCCGAAGAGCTCGACCAGCTGCAGCGCTGATTTAGCGGCGCGCTGATATGTAGGGGCGCCTCGGCATAACGGCATAAAGAGGAACCGTCAGTCGGATCGGGCAGACTAGGAGCATGCCTCGCTCAATCTGGAAGGGCGCAATCTCCTTCGGACTGGTCACGATACCTGTGAAGCTCTTCTCGGCGACCGAAGAGAAGGACATCAGTTTTCGCCAAGTCCACCCAGACGATGGGGGTCGGATCAAGTACAAGCGTGTCTGCGAGAAGTGCGGGAAGGAGATCCCCTACGGCGAGATCGCCAAGGGTTATGAGATGCCGGACGGCCGGATGGTGATCTTGGCTGCCGAGGATTTCGAGGCACTTCCACTGGCTACCACGAAAGCTGTCGAGGTCGTACAGTTCGTCGCCGAGGAGGATGTCGATCCCACATATTTCAACAAGACGTACTTCCTCCAGGCTGACGGGCCGGGCATCAAGCCGTATGTGCTACTGCGAGATGCCTTGATCAAGAGTGGCCAGAGCGCCGTGGTCAAGGTCGCGCTGCGCTCCCGCGAGGCGTTGGCGCTGATCCGGCCCAAGGATGGCGTACTGCTGATGCACACGATGTTGTGGCCAGATGAGCTCCGCGATGGTTCCTTTGCCGCACCACCGGAGGATGTCACTGTGTCCGATGCGGAGGTCACGATGGCACAGTCGTTCATCGATGCACTGGCGGCTGACTTCAATCCCGAGGACTTCACCGACTCCTACCGCGAGGCTCTCGAAGTGTTGGTGCGGAGCAAAGCCGAAGGCGTGCCACTGGTTGAGGAGCCTGAGGCGCCAAAGGAGGCGGAAGTGGTCGACCTGGTGGCCGCGCTACGAGCCTCCGTCGAGGCTGCGAAGAAGCGGCGGGAAGAGTCCGAGACCGCCAAGGCCGTGTGAGGCCTGATTGCGGCAGCAAGCAAATTGAAGCAGCGGATTCCCAAGCGCGATCCTCTGCGAGCGGTAGCGAGCAAATTGAGCGCAGGTAGCGTGGTTTTGTGAATGCCATTGCAGATGTGCCCGTGCCGGTCAACGAAACCGTGCTCGGTTACGCTCCGGGTTCGAAGGAACGGGCAGGGATCGAGTCAGCGCTAGAGCGGATGGCGAGTGAGGATCCCCTCGAGCTGACAGCAACCATTGACGGAGTGAGCAAGCCGGCGTCGGGCGACTCGTTCGACGTGACGATGCCGTCCGACCATTCCCACATCCTGGGGCACTCGGCCCACGCGACCCGGGCTGATGCGATGGAGGCCATCGATGCCGCGCTGGCAGCCGCTCCTCGATGGACGGAGCTGGGCTTCGAGCAGCGGGCTGCGGTTCTCCTGCGTGCCGCCGACCTGCTCGCCGGGCCCTGGCGGGACACCTTGAACGCAGCCACGATGCTCGGTCAGGGGAAGACAGTGCAACAGGCCGAAATCGATGCGGCCTGCGAACTGATCGACTTCTGGCGGTTCAATGTGGCTTTCGCGCGTCGCATCTTCGAGGATCAGCCGATCTCATCACCCGGAGTCTGGAACAGGACCGACTACCGCCCGCTCGAGGGCTTCGTGTACGCGATCACACCGTTCAACTTCACCGCGATTGCGGGCAACCTGCCAACTTCAGCGGCATTGATGGGGGATGTGGTGATCTGGAAGCCGAGCCCGACTCAACAGTTTGCCGCGCACTTCACCATGCGACTGCTGGAAGCGGCTGGCCTGCCACCCGGCGTGATCAACATGCTGCCCGGTGACGGGATTGAGGTTTCTGACATTGCGTTGCGCCACCCGGCTCTCGCCGGCATCCACTTCACCGGATCAACCAAGACCTTCCAGCACCTGTGGCAGAGTGTCGGAGCCAACATCGGCAGCTATCGAGCCTATCCACGGCTCGTGGGGGAGACCGGCGGCAAGGACTTCGTGGTCGCCCACGCCAGCGCTAGCCCAGACGTGCTGCGTACGGCACTGGTCCGAGGGGCCTTCGAGTACTCCGGGCAGAAGTGCTCCGCCGCGTCTCGCGCGTACGTTGCGCGCAGTGTCTGGGATCAAATGGGTGACGAGCTGGTCGACGCAACCGACGCCCTCAAAGTCGGTGATGTACGGGACCTGTCCAACTTCACCTCCGCAGTGATTGACGAACGTGCCTTCACCAAACACGCCGAGGCCATCCAACGGGCCCAGAACTCTGCGGACGCGAAGATCATCGCCGGTGGAGTGACCGATGATCGGGAAGGGTGGTACGTCCGGCCGACCTTGATCATCTCCGACAATCCCAGGAACGACATCTTCAGGACCGAGTATTTCGGGCCAATTCTCGGCATCTACGTGTTCGACGACGCAGACTTCGAGGCGGTCCTCGATGAAGTTGATCAGGCGGCTCCGTACTCGCTCACCGGAGCAGTGATCGCAGATGATCGCCCGGCACTCGAATTGGCCAGCCGGCGGCTGCGCAACGCTGCTGGAAACTTCTATCTGAATGACAAACCGACCGGCGCGGTGGTTGGGCAGCAGCCGTTTGGCGGCTCCCGAGCCTCAGGTACTAACGACAAGGCCGGCTCGATGTGGAATCTGATTCGCTGGACCAGTCCGCGCTCGATCAAGGAGACCTTCGTGCCGCCGACTGATCATGGTTATCCCCACATGTCGTGACTGGCCAGACCCGCATCGCTCACTTGATCTTGCGGTTGAGTCGGCGAACGGCCAGCACAACTGAAGCCTAAACGAGCGTTGCCGTGCTGGTCGGGCGAGCGTGCCCAGTCGACGTCAGGCCTGCCGACCAACCCGCAATCAAGTCGCGAGCCAGCGATCACCGACCTCTTGCTGCGTCCTATAGCCTTCGGTCACCGCTGGCGCCGCGGATTCCTCGAGTTTCCTTCCTAGTAGCGGGATTGCGACCTTCAGCTCGCCGGTGATGTCCACGACACTTCCCCGGCCCCCAGCCGAGAGCTCCAGCTTGCCTCGGAACGTGACGGGCTGGCCGAGCACTGTCATCGTCACAGTTCCGGTACGCGAGCCATTAGGCGCCGGGTCGCCCCACAGGACCTCCTCATTGACCGTCAACTGGCGTCCGGTGAATCGTATTGCCGTATCGGGCGCGGGCAGGGTCCGTGAAGTCCTGGTGGTCGAGCCATCCACCAAAACGTGGTAGCTGAGTGATCCACTGGCCACACAGACCTCGTCCAGATATTTCTGGTTGGTCATCATGGCGTACACGCTGGCGGGCTCGGCAGCGAAGTCAAGGTGGCTCGAGAGGTCCATGCCGCTCATGATGTCACCGCCGGGCATCGCAATCCTCGGGCGACGCACCGGCGGGCTAGGCGAACGTGCAGTGGGCTCGGCGGCACGCGTGAGCGAGTTGGCCGCTTGGGTTTCAGGCATCTTGGGTTTTACGCCAGCCGGTGCGGCGCCCGAGGAAGCCTCGGATTGGTCGGAGGCCTAACGTCTGGTCGTCGTTACGCCGCAGCATGGGGCTAATGTCGGAGGTAGCCGCACAGCGGGGTGCGGCGGCAATGATCGGACGGTAGACGTGACCACTTTCGAGGTCGAGCTGGAGAAGGAGAAGACCGAGAAGATCGCACAGGTAGCCGCTCGGGGAGCGAAGATCGCCGC
>JBKOZG010000086.1:0-5956 GCA_046725775.1 Actinomycetota bacterium
TGAATGCCGCGATGCGCAGCCGAGCGACATTGATCCCGGCCCGCCGGGCCGCCTCGGGATTGCCGCCAACCGCATACAGGTGCAGGCCGAACCGGGTCCGGTCGAGCATGACCGTGCCAACCCACAGAATCAGGAGCGCAATGGGCACCACGATAGGCACGCCCCGGATGGGGATCACGCTTGTCGACCTGTTCAGGCTCAGCATGAGGACGACGAATCCGCCGCCGACTGCCCAGGCTGCGACGCGTGCCCACAGCAGGCTCATCGGACGAACCGGCATGCCGGACGCAACCCGTCGGCTGCGGTCGTAGAGCCCGGTGAGCAGCGAGATGGCGACGATGACGGCGAGCATGACCCACCCGGCCCAGACCGGCATGGACTTGTTCATGATCGCCAATACGGCTGGAGCCTCGATGCGGTAGGCGCCGGCGTTGCCGAGCAGAACGAGAATCACACCCTGCAAGCCCAGGAATAGGGCCAGGGTGATGACGAACGAGGGAACTCCGATTCTGGCGACCATGAAGCCGATGAACGTGCCGATCGAGGCGCCGACGACCAACGCGACGAGCAGCGCGGCGATCCAGTTCCACGCACCGACGTTGGTGAGCAGGATGAAAATCGCCATGCCCAGGCCACCCGTGACGCCGGCTGACAGGTCGATTTCGGCAAGGATGATCACGAACGTCAGCGCCACCGCCAGCATCATCAGTGCCGCGGTCTGAGTCATCAGGTTGGCGATATTCGTCTTCGTAAAAAAGAAAGGTGTCAGGATCCAGAACACGAGGCCGATAATGATCAGCCCGCCGAGGGCCGGCAGCATGCCCATCTCGCCGCCGCGGACACGCAGCAGGTAACTGTCGATCTGGTCGCGGACAGTGCCCTCATGCCCCGTCGCGATGTGATGGGGGGCGGGGGCGCCTCCAACCGTTTGGGCCGCCGTGTCCGTTGACGGATTCGTCGACTTTTCGACCGGCGTGGTCACGAGACCACCTCCTCCTCCTCTTCGTCTACCTCTTCAGCAGCCGCGGTGTCGCCCTTGATGCCTGTTATGTACGCGACAACGTCGTTGTAGTTCGTCTCCTTCGCCTTCAACTGGGCCACCATGGCGCCGAGGTAGAGCACGTTGATATAGTCCGACACCTCGAACACGTCCGCGAGATTGTGGCTGATGATGATGACGCCGACACCGGCGTCGGCGAGGCGACGGACGAGCGCCAGCACCTGTTCGGTTTGCGCCACGCCGAGAGCAGCCGTCGGCTCGTCAAGGATGACCAGCTTCGCCTTCTGGAGCACGGCGCGAGCGATCGCCACAGTCTGGCGCTGACCGCCGGACAGCGAGGAGACCTTCTGGCGTACGGACTTCATGGTCCGGACGGACAACCCCTGCAGCGTCGCCCGGGCATGCTTCTCCATCTCCGCCTGGTTGAGCATGCGCTGGTGAACCTCTTCCCGCCCCAGGAACATGTTCTGGACGATGTCGAGGTTCTCGCATAACGACAGGTCCTGGTAGACGACCTCGATGCCATGCCCCGACGCGTCCTTCGGCGAGTTGAGGGTGATCGGCGCCCCTTCGAAGGAGACTTCTCCGGAATCGTACGGTTGCGCCCCCGACAGCCCCTTGATCAAGGTCGATTTCCCCGCGCCATTGTCGCCAACGAGCGCGGTGACTTTGCCGGCGTACACCTGCATGTTGACGCCCTTGAGGACCTCGACGGGGCCGAAGCTCTTGCGGATGTCCTGCAGTTCGATGATCGGGGTTTCCACGTCTACCTCCTTACCTACTGCCATTAAAGCGAGGTTAGTGGCCATGCGCACCGGCTGGTGCGCATGGCCATCGCGACCGACTCAATTGCGCTGCGTGTCTAGGCCTACTGCAGGCCGGCCTTCTGGCATTCCTCCGCGACCGCTTTGCTGCAGACCTCGGAGATCTTGGCGTTCCCGTCGTCGAACACAACCTTCATGTTCTTCGCGTCGACCACGACAGGGGTCTGTGGGATGAATGGCGTGCCGTCGGGGGCCGTGGTCGGGGCGGGCGGCTTCTCGCCGTTGAGGAGTTTCATGGACAAATCCACGGCCGCCTGCGCCTCCAGCTGGAACGGCTTATAGACCGTTGCGACCTGCTTGCCGAGAAGGATGTTCTGCAGACCAGGCGGGCTGGCATCCTGACCGCTGACCGGAACCGTCTTGCCGTTCTTGTCCAGCACGGAGATCACACTGGCCGCGCTGAAGTCGTTCGCGACCCAAACGGCGTCGATGTCTCCCTTCATGGCGGTGTAGGCCTGCTCGAAGTAGGTCTGAACCTTCTTCACGTCCCAAGTGCCCGGTGTCTCGAAGGCCGGCTTGATGCCCGCCTCGGACATGACCTTGTCGGCGCCGTCGTGGAACTGCTTCGCATTGCCGTCGGTTGGATCGCCGCCGACGTAGACGACCTTGGCCGTCGCCGCATCCTTGCCCTCCGCCTTGAGGCCATCGACGATCATCTGACCCTCGAGCTCACCGACATGGAAGTTGTCGAACGAGATGTAGTAATCAGCACCCTCGATCGGCCGGTCGTAGGCGATCACCGGGACACCCAGCGACTTGGCTTTCTGCGCCACCTGGACGCCGGCCTCATTCAGGTCGACGAGCAGCATGACCGCGCAACCCTTGGTCAACTGCTGCTGGGCAATCGTCGCGTACTTGGACGTGTCGTTCTGCGCGTTCTGAATGTCTGTCTCCACGCCCTGCTCTTTGAACGCCTTCTCCAACTGGGGACGGTCACCGTTCTCCCAACGGCTTGAAGATGCTGCGTCAGGCAGGATGATGCAGGCACGTTTGCCCGCTGCGGCCCCACTTGCCCCGGTTGCCTCCCCGGCCGGCGCGGCGGTCTCACGGTTACATCCGGCGAACGATGCCACGGCAAGACCCGTCATGACCGCGGCAACAGCCGCCCTTTTCGTCTGAAGTTTCATGTCCTCTTCCCTGAGTAGACGGTGAACGGCCCTTCCGGTCTCGTTCGAAACGCTTTCGAAAGGCTTTCGGCTCGGCCGCAGTCTGGCACTTGAGGCACCGTGATGTCAAGGACTAACTCAGCGAATAGTTCGGGCCGATACGTGATCGTTAGGAGGTCACTGTTCACAGGGACTGCCGGGCCTTAATGGCTGCTGCGTCGGCGGAACCATGACCGCCAGGTGCCCGGTCTGTGGACGCCTCGCCAGCGCGGCCACACGTCAAACTCCAGGATCTCGACCGTCCCCTGATTCGGCTGGGTCGAGGTACCGTCCTCGGCTGCAAGTATCAGGGCGAGTGCTTCGTCCTGGCAGTCGTTCGCCAGGTCGCGCACAAGATCCATGCGGCCGGCGCCAACGGCAGCGTTGATCTGGCTCGTGTAATGCGCGTGAAGCAGCCTCAGCCGTTCGTCGATCGGTATCAGCATGAGCGCCCTCCCAACTGCGGCAAACGTCGCTGTTTCAGTCTAGGTAGTGATTGCGGGCACCAGGGTGGAGGGTGATCGCTGTGTGAAGATCAATTTCGGAAAACATCCATCAGGAGGAGTCATGGCACCGCAGCCCACGCGGGAGGACAAGTTCAGCTTTGGTTTGTGCACGGTCGGCTGGCAGGCGCGCGGCCTGTTCGGGGAGGCGACTCGCCCGGTCCTGACCGGCGGCGCGCTCGCCGGGAGCAAGAATTAAGGCCCGATAGAGAGCATGTAGGGAGTCATGTGGGGAACGCCGCGATCTTGAAAGTCCTGTGCCCAGGTTTCGCGACCTTGCGTCAAACTAATCCGCCTGAGCGCCGGCCCGTAAGTTGCTCGGTCAATCTGGCGACATCCCAGGAGGATCTGAATGTCAACCGCTAACACTCATGCGCCCTGTCCCGGGTAAGCGGGTCGCCATTGACGTCCCACGGCTATGTGCGGAGGTCTGGCAACTGCGGTGGTCGCCGCCTTGGCGGCCAGTGTCGGAGTGTTGGTATGCCGAGACCTGCTAAACGTGAAGCTCGTTGCGCCGCCGCTGCTGCGCTTCACCGATTCATTCCCCCTGAACTACGCGATCACCGCATTCGTGCTGGCCTTAGCGGCAACTGGCCTCGCCCATCTGCTGTCGGTGATTACGCCGCGGCCCCGCTTTCTTTGGCTGGATCGTTGGTCTGGTCACGGCCGCCACCATGGTGCTGCCGTTCGCTTTGGAGGGCAGTCTCAAGGGCGAGGTCTGCGCCATGGTGATCAATCTGGTGATTGGTCTATGCATCGCCAGCCTGCTCTCCAGCGTGCTGTCCCGGACGGTCGTCGACGCCGAGCGATCTTGGCATCAGCCCTAGTCGGTGATCAGCTCGTGGTTTCGCACCACAATCGTGCCGGCCAGCCGATCATGTAATGGTTTGCGAGAGATGATCAACAAGATCAGGTTGATGATCAGCCAGCCAGAGATGATTGCGGTTAGCATCCACAACCAGACTGGCACGTTGCTGCCTTCGGTGTACGCGTAGCCGAGCGCCACGCTGTGACCCAACTCCCACGGCAGCGCAATCCTGATCATGTTGCGGGCCAAGCTCCTCGAGGCTGGGACCAAAGCTTCCGTGGTCTCATCGAGAACGCCAAGCCGCAACAGCCGTTTTCCCGGTGGCTCCGCGCGGCCGGGCCTCGCGCCAGGAAGCCCAAGCGGTGGTCGGCGCAATCACCAATACCAGGCCAATCGCATTGATTGCAACCGAACTCAGCATGACGCCATGCCGGATGAGCAGCAGACCGAGCGGCAGGAGCAAAGCCGGAATGATCAAGTACGTAACCGCGTCAAGCGCGAAAGCCGTCAGCCGGGGCAAGGGCGGTGCCGGTCCCTGGAGCCGCCGAGATCGAAGACCTGGAGCGGGCCATCGCACATTCTAGTCTTCGGTACCGCCGACGTGGACGCCACCATCGCTCGTCCCGTGTGATCCGTCGCATACACCTCAGCGATGCTGAGGACCGGCACAAGACTGCTCGCCACCGGATGGTCTGGTGATCTTGGCCCATTGCACGTGCGAGGTCCGGAGTTCTCCTGGTGCTCTGGGTACGCAGGCACGCTTTCATCCTTCAAGGGTGATGTGTTCCGCGTCGAATTTCGATAGGGGTGGAGTCGTATAGAGCGAGAGCCGAAGCTCGTCCATGGCGCAAGGGTGGGCAGGGTGGCCGACGACAGACAGGGTGTGAGCGTTGACACGCCCGCTTCCGCTGGACGGTCCGCAGCGGCCGATGGCCGAGAGCGTACGGCCATCCGCGGCAAGTTACTGTCTGTCGAGGAATCGCCATGACAGCGAGGCCGGTTGCTCTCAACAGAGCGGTCGCGCTGCTATTCATCATTGGCTCTGGATTGTTCGCGTTGGGATCGGTGCCCGCGTACCTGAACGCAGTCGGAGAGACTGCCGATAGCGTCACGTATTTCGTTGGCTCGATCTTTTTCACGTCGGCTTCGTTTGCCCAGCTCGTGCAAGTTCAGTCACCGGCGATGACCGAGGTCGACACTGACTCGCAGTACACGCGGGCGCCGGTTCGATTCACGGCCTGGCTGCCACATGATCGGAACTGGCTTGCAGCCATCACACAGTTTCCCGGCACGATCTTCTTCAACATCAGCACCTTTGCTGCGCTCTTGCACAACGCAACGGCCGAACAGGAGGACCGTCGAGTCTGGCGGCCTGACTTCTACGGATCGACACTGTTCCTGGTGGCGAGCCTTTTCGCCATTCTCGCCCTGGGACGCTTGTTCAGCTTCCGACCGCGTTCGTTCCCTTGGTGGATTGCCTGGTTGAACATGATCGGGTCGATCTTGTTCATGGCTTCCGCTATCGCCAGCTATGTTCTCCCCAGTTCCGGTGAGTTGATCAACAATCCAGTCTCTATCGGCGGCACGCTGCTCGGCGCACTGTGCTTTTTGCTCGGAGCGATCTTGATGTTCCCGGCGTGGAGAGATGTTGTTCGAGAAGCGAAGCCGATTCAGCC
>JBKOZG010000240.1:0-4172 GCA_046725775.1 Actinomycetota bacterium
GTTTTATCTGGACCTCTTTGACGTGCTGGGGCTCTCGTCGGTGTATCTGGCGGGTACTTCGTTAGGAGGGATGTTCGCCGCCGAGATTGCGGCGCTTGGTCCGCAGTACGTCCGCAAGCTGGTCCTAGCCGCTCCGGCCGGACTCTGGATCGAGGGTGTCGCGCCGCCGGACACCTTCAGCATATCGCCGGAGGAGACGGCCCGCCTCGCCTTCTACGACCCGTCCCTTGCCGAGGGAGCACAACCCCTCCTTGATCCCACCGATAGAGATGCACTCGCAGAGGCGAATCGCCTGCGCGAGCGAGCCCGCGCCGCCACAGGCAAATTCATCCGGCCCACCTGGAATAAAGGGCTGAACAAGCGCATCCACCGCATCGTTGCGCCGACGCTGCTGGTCTGGGGAGAGTCAGACGGCCTCGTGCCGCCTATTTACGGCGAGGAATTCAAGCGTCGAATCGCGGCCTCTGAGCTCGTCATCATCCCGAAAGCTGGTCATGTCCCGGGAGTTGAGCAACGCGAGGAATACGTCCGGATTCTTCGGGAATTCCTCGCGCGGTAGCATGCGACGGCGGGTCGGTCAGGTGCCGGCGTAGGCCGCGAGATGCTCGCCTGTGAGGGTGGAACGGGCGGCGACAAGGTCGGCGGGTGTGCCTTCGAAGACGATCCGCCCGCCGTCGTGGCCCGCGCCCGGCCCGAGATCGATGATCCAGTCGGCGTGCGCCATCACCGCCTGGTTGTGCTCGATCACGATGACCGACTTGCCGGAATCGACCAGCCGGTCCAGCAGCCCGAGCAGGTGCTGGAGGTCGGCCAGGTGCAGCCCGGTGGTCGGCTCCTCGAGCACGTAGACACCGCCGTCGGAACCCATGTGCGTCGCGAGCTTGAGCCGCTGCCGCTCGCCACCCGACAGCGTGGTGAGCGGTTGGCCGAGCCGCAGGTAGCCGAGCCCAACGTCGGCCATGCGCCCCAGGATTGCGTGCGCGGCGGGCGTACGTCCTGCCCCGGAAGGACCGAAGAAGCCGGCCGCGTCTTCGACCGACAGGTCGAGTACCTCGGCGATATTCATCTCGCCGAGCCGGTAGTCCAGCACCGCCGCCTGGAACCGCTTGCCCTCACACTCCTCGCAGGGGGTGGCGACGGTGTCCATGAATCCGAGGTCGGTGTAGATCACCCCGGCACCGTTGCAGTTGGGGCAGGCGCCCTCGGAGTTAGCGCTAAACAGGGCGGGTTTCACTTTGTTGGCCTTCGCGAATGCCGTGCGGATCGGGTCGAGCAGGCCGGTGTACGTCGCCGGGTTGCTCCGCCTCGAGCCGCGGATCGCGGACTGGTCGACGGATACCACTCCATTCCGGCCCGACACCGAGCCCTGGATCAGCGAGCTCTTGCCCGACCCGGCCACCCCGGTCACCACCACCAGCACGCCGAGTGGGATGTCGACGTCGACGTCCTGGAGGTTGTGAGTGCCGGCGGCGCGCACCTCCAGCACTCCCGACGGCGTCCGCACCGACGGCTTCAGGGAGGCCCGGTTGTTCAAGTGGCGCCCGGTGAGCGTGCCGCTGGCCCGTAGCCCGTCCAGGGTGCCTTCGAAGACCACCTCGCCACCGGCGGCGCCGGCGCCGGGGCCGAGGTCGACCAGGTGGTCGGCGATCGCGATCGTTTCCGGCTCGTGCTCCACAACGAGCACCGTGTTGCCCTTGTCCCGCAGCCGCAGCAGCAGGTCATTCATCCGCTGAATGTCGTGGGGGTGCAGCCCAATGGTCGGCTCGTCGAAGACGTAGGTCACGTCGGTGAGCGACGACCCCAGGTGGCGGATCATCTTGGTGCGCTGCGCCTCGCCGCCCGAGAGCGTGCCCGAGGGCCGGTCGAGGCTGAGGTAGCCCAGCCCGATCTCCACGAACGAGTCGAGCAGGTGCTGAAGGCCCGCCAGCAGTGGCGCGACTGATGGCTCGTCCAGCCCCCGCAACCACTCAGCCAGGTCGTTGATCTGCATCGCGCAGGCGTCGGCGATGTTGATGCCGCCGATCCGCGATGACCGGGCTGCCTCGTTGAGCCGGCTGCCGCCGCACTCTGGGCAGGGGGTGAAAGTGACCGCGCGCTCCACGAACGCCCGGATGTGCGGCTGCAGCGCGTCCACGTCCTTGGACAGGAACGACTTCTGGATCTTTGGGATCAGGCCCTCGTAGGTGAGGTTCATGTTCTCGAGCTTGACCTTGGTGGGCTCGCGGTGGAGGAAGACGTGACGCTCCTGCTCGGAGTAGTCCCGGACCGGCTTTTCGGGGTCGAGGCCGGCGGCCTTGAAAATGCGCACCGACCAGCCGTCCGCGGTGTAGCCCGGGACGCTGATCGCGCCCTCGGAGAGTGACTTGCTCTCGTCGTACAGCTGGGTCAGGTCGATGTCGTTCACGCTGCCCATGCCCTCGCAGCGCGGGCACATGCCGCCGTGGTAGACGACGTTGCGCACGACGATTCGCTCTCCCTCGCCCTTATCGACGGTCATCGACCCGCTCGCGGTCCGCGTAGGGACGTTGAACGAGTAGGCCGTTGGAGGCCCGATGTGCGGCTCCCCCCGTCGGCTGAAGAGGATGCGCAGCATCGCGTTGGCGTCCGTGGCTGTGCCGACCGTGGAACGGGCGTTGGCGCCCATCCGCTCCTGGTCGACGATGATGGCGGTCGTCAGCCCTTCGAGTACGTCGACCTCGGGCCGGGCCAGCGTCGGCAGGAAGCCCTGCACGAAGGCGCTGTAGGTCTCGTTGATCATCCGCTGCGACTCCGCGGCGATCGTGCCGAACACGAGCGACGACTTGCCCGAGCCGGAGACACCGGTGAACAACGTCAGCCGGCGCTTCGGGATCTCGACGCTGACGTCCTTGAGGTTGTTCACGCGCGCGCCCTGCACGCGGATCAGGTCGTGGCTGTCGGCCTTGCTCATCGGGCTGCTAGTCCTTACCACGATAGGCCTCAACCACAATGAATTCGCTCCACCTCTTCCCGTCGTCAGACTCCTCACCTTGCCACGTGAAGTGCTGGTCCGAAATGTTCGTGTAAGTGGCACGCGTAAGGGTGTGGGCGGCCATCGGTTCTCTCAAGGTGTAGGTGATGGATTCCCCATCGAACGTGACTCCACCGAGCTCCTCCGGTCCGAGGTCCACCCAGGTTCCGGCCAATGCATTGAGCCATTTCATGTTCCAAGTCTGGTTGGCGGCGTCATACGTGCGGAGATTGATGCCGAGCACGGTCAGGTCTCCAGATGCGTCTGTCATCCGGTACTCGTCCGCGATGGCATAGCCGTCGAGGATGAAGCGACCGAGCCACGTCGCCTGCAGTGCTTGCAATTCGCCATTGGCCAACCTCACTCTTGCTTCGCACCGCCATCTGCCGATGAGAAACGCGAATCGGGAGAGTGCTGCCGGCGCATTGGGGTTGGGCTTACCAAACTCCGGCTCGAACTGGTCCATGGGCTGATCGTCCTCCGGGCAGTCCTCAGCTCACCGCTTTCTTCACGAGCGCGCCGATCCTTGCCTCATCGTCGGCATTCAACTCCTTCACCGCGAAGGCGATCGGCCACATTGCGCCCTCATCGAGGTTCGCGGTCTCGTTGAAACCGAACGTCATGTACCTGTCGTTGTAGGGAGCCTGAGGGTTCATCCGGAGGTAGCAGACGACCTTTCCGCCCTTGGCATACGCGGGCAAGCCATACCAGGTTTTTGGCGAGAGCTCTGGCCCACTGGCTTTGATCATCGCGTGGAGCCTCTCCCCGATGGCCGGATAGTGTCCCGGCATCGCGGCGATCTTCGCAAGCACAGCGCTTTCGCCGTCCGCCTTCGAAGCGCGCCCGCGCGCTTCCGCCTTCAGCTCTTGGGCGCGCTCCCTTACCGCGGCTCTTTCTCCTTCCGTGAGTCCCCTGGACGTTTTCGGTGTGGTGCGCTTGGCGGACTCTTTAGTGTTGTTCATCACAGGTTTCCTCTCCACTTGGAGTGTGCTGTCAGCGTCACCCCTCTAGTGTATTTAACAGATTGCTCCTGATGGCCTGCATTGTCCTTGAGCTTGTCTTCATGATTTACGGCCTTCTGATTACGGTCGTAGGCGTATGTCTTGAGACGCGGCGCTGGGCGTAGGGCCAGCGCGAGCCCTACCAGGCCGGCTCATGCAACTGGACCAGGTTGCCACAAGTG
>JBKOZG010000373.1:0-4942 GCA_046725775.1 Actinomycetota bacterium
GGTCAACATTCCCTCCTATCGGGTTGGTCCGCATGATGTCATCGACCTCGCTGAGAAGGTGAGGGACCAGACTCCGCACATCATCAACCGGGAGACTCACAGCGAACGCGACGTTCCTGGCTGGATGCAGGTCTTCCCTGACCGCGGCCAGATCCTGATTCATCAGCTCCCGGTGCGAGAGCAGATCGTCGTCGATGTCTCTGAGCAGTTGATTGTAGAGCTCTATTCGAAGTAGACCGTCGGACTTTGTCCGACCGAGCAAGAGGCTCCCCTCCGGGGAGTAGCGCCGCGCCCGTCGGATACGGGTGAGGAGCCGCGCTTTCAAATAGCGGGAAGTGCGGAGGAAGGAAAGAAGATGCTGATTGCACAGCGCCCGTCCCTGTCGGAGGAGAGCGTCTCCGACAGTCGTTCCCGGTTCACCATCGAGCCGCTGGAGCCGGGCTTTGGTTACACCCTCGGCAACTCGCTGCGTCGTACGCTGCTGTCGTCCATCCCGGGCGCGGCCGTGACGAGCATCAAGATCGATGGCAACCTGCACGAGTTCTCCACGATCGAGGGGGTCGTCGAGGATGTCACCGAGGTCATCTTGAACCTCAAGGGCCTGGTCGTGTCCTCCGAAGAGGACGAGCCGGTCACGATGTATCTGCGTAAGGCGGGCGCCGGCGAAGTGACCGCTGCAGATATTGCTCCGCCCGCCGGCGTAGAGGTGCACAACCCTGACCTGCACATCGCCACACTCAATGACTCCGGCAGGTTGGAGATGGAGCTAGTGGTGGAGCGTGGCCGTGGTTACGTCTCCGCGGTGCAGAATAAGACCGCCGACGCCGAGATCGGACGCATCCCTGTCGACTCGATCTACTCACCGGTGCTCAAGGTCACCTACAAAGTCGAGGCCACCCGCGTCGAGCAGCGCACCGACTTCGACAAGTTGATCTTGGACATCGAGACCAAGCAGGCAATCCGTCCGCGCGATGCAGTTGCCTCGGCCGGTCGTACGCTCGTTGAGCTGTTTGGCCTGGCCCGGGAGCTGAATGTGGAAGCCGAAGGCATTGAGATCGGGCCGTCGCCAATTGACGAGCAGCTGGCTGCGGATCTCGCGCTGCCGGTGGAGGACCTGAACCTGACTGTTCGGTCATACAACTGCCTTAAGCGCGAGGGCATCCACACGGTCTCTGAGCTAGTGTCGCGCAGCGAGCAGGATCTGCTGGACATCCGCAACTTCGGTTCGAAGTCCATCGACGAGGTCAAGCTGAAGCTGCATGAGATGGGCCTGTCGCTGAAGGACAGCGCGCCAGGCTTTGACCCGCTGAGCGCCATTAGCCGTTACGACGACCTTGACGAGGACGAGGTCGACTTCAGCGAGACCGAGCAGTATTAGACCAAGTGGGGCGACCCCCTTGAACCCCCGCAGTTAGAGCAAGGGGGCGACCCCTTGAACCCCCCGCAAGAGTCGGCTTATCTAGTTCACCGGAGAGAAAATGCCTACACCCACCAAGGGGAGACGCCTGGGCGGCAGTCCCGCGCACGAGCGGCTAATCATGGCCAACCTGGCCAGTCAGCTGTTCGAACATGGCCGGATCGTCACAACGGAAGCCAAGGCGAAGCGGTTGCGTCCGCTGGCGGAGAAGTTGATCACCAAGGCCAAGCGTGGTGACATCCACGCCAGGCGTCTGGTGCTCACGACCGTCCGGGACAAGGGTGTGGTGCACACGTTATTCACTGAGATCGCACCGAGCCTGGCTGATCGCGAGGGCGGCTATACCCGGATCACCAAGGTTGGTCCGCGTAAGGGCGACAACGCTCCGATGGCGCTTATCGAATTGGTAAGGGAATCTGTCGAGGAGAGCCGCAAGGCGAACGCCAAGAGCGTTGCTCCGGCCAAGAAAGCTCCAGCTAAGAAGGCGGCCAAGACGGCCACTGCAGCTACTGCGCCGGTCGCGCCTTCAGTCGAGTCCTCGGCGTCGGAGAAGCGTCCCGCCGAGCAGTTGGTTGAGGAAACGAGCGAGCTCGACGAGACGACTGCGGACGAGGAGCGACCGAGCGATGATTCCTCTGCGGAGGAGGCTCGGACGGTCGACGAGAAGGCCTAGCTGGGCAAGCAAACGGCGCCTCCTGAAGGGGCGCCGTTTTGCATGCCCGGTCGGCCTCGTTCGAAAGCGGTCACGAACGACACAGGTCTCGCGCTGAGACCCGTCGTCTCTGACCGCTTTCGGCAAGATCAGGGAGAATCACCAGCATGCTGCTGAGTCGACTTGCCGAGACGCGAATCGCGCTCACCGCTACGCGCTCGCGAAATGCCAAGCGTGATCTGATCGCCGCAGTGCTGCGGGAGGCCTCGCGTGATGACGTCGAGATCGTGGTCTCTTACCTGTCGGGGAGCCTGCGCCAGCGGCGTACCGGAGTGGGCTGGAGGTCGCTGCAGTCCATACCTCCGCCAGCGGAGGAGCCTTCACTGACCGTCGGCGAAGTTGACACGGCTTTCGAGCATGTTGCGGCTCTCAGCGGGGCAGGATCGACGGCTGCGCGGGCCGCCGCCGTGAACGTGTTGCTCGCGCGAGCAACCGCCGAGGAACAGGATCTGCTGCGCGGCCTGGTATTCGGTGAGCTCCGGCAGGGCGCTATGGAGGCGGCGGTCCAAGAAGGCCTCGCCGCTGCCTTCGTGGTTCCGGTCGCCGCCGTACGTCGAGCAGCCATGTTGCTGTCCTCGACCACGGCTGCTGCCGCTGTGCTCTTGACCGGCGGCCTCGAGGCACTCCAGGCGGTGGGCCTCCAGGTCGGCGTGGGCATTCAGCCGATGCTGGCGGCCAGCGCTCCGGGGCCGGATGCTGCGCTGGACAAGACCGGCCTACCAGCGCTCGCCGATTACAAGCTGGATGGCGTACGCGTGCAAGTGCACCGCCTGGGCGACGAGGTGCGCATCTTCACTCGCAGCCTGGACGACATCACCAGCCGGCTTCCTGAGGTAGTGGCGGTCGCGCGGTCGCTTCCTCATGATCAGCTAGTGCTCGACGGCGAGGTGCTCTCATTGCGCAGCGACGGACGACCCGAAGCCTTCCAGGTCGTGGCATCCCGAACCATGAGCAGCGGCGATGTGGCGGCGCTCGCTCAGACAGGGCCGCTTCAGGTCTTCTTCTTCGACTTGTTGCACGTCGACGGCAGAGACCTGCTGGACGCCCCGCTGGCGGAGCGGCTGGAGCTGATGCGCCAGCTGCTGCCCGTGACGGTTACCGTCCCGCGCGAGATCTGCGCAACCCCGGAAGAGGCCGCGGAGACGTTCCGGGACGCTGTCAAACGCGGCTACGAAGGCGTTGTGATCAAGAATCTCGACGCGTCATACGCGGCCGGCCGTCGAGACTCCGCCTGGGTCAAGGTCAAGCCGCGTCACACCTTCGACCTCATCGTCACTGCCGCCGAGTGGGGGCACGGTCGTCGGCAGGGTTGGCTGTCCAACCTCCACCTGGCGGCCCGTGACCCGACCTCGGGCGAGCTGATCATGCTTGGCAAGACGTTCAAAGGTCTAAGCGACCAGCTGCTGACGTGGCAGACCGCCCGATTCCTGGAGCTTGAGATCCGCCGTACCGCGGGCACGGTTTACGTGGAGCCCTCAACGGTGGTGGAGGTCGCTTGCGATGGGCTGCAGGTGTCCACTCGCTATCCCGGCGGCGTCGCCTTGCGGTTTGCCCGCGTGTTGCGTTACCGGCCTGACAAGTCGGCTGCGGAGGCTGACACCATCGATACGGTCAAAGCCCTCAGCCCGATCATCGACGGCTCAAAAGGACAAACCCGCGAGCTTGGCAACGCGCACCCAGCGGCAGACCCTTCCTAGCGGTCGGGTTGAAGCAGGGAGCATGTTGGCCGGATGGACAAATCCGGCGCTCGCGGGTTCGGGTGTTGGCTGTGAATTAGCCGGCCGCACGCGACCAGTTTGTACACAGTCGGGAGCGGCTAGCTGGCCGTCACCTCACATGTCCAAAAATCATTCATACTTTGGACCACCTCCTTTCCGTGTCCCACTAACGTATGCGCGCGCACGGGTCGGGTCAACGTACTTTTGCCCGAGCAGCCAGGAAACTCAGCTGCGAGCATCGGGAATCGCGCTGCAGCTATGAAACAGACCGAAGTCATGTTATGAAGCATCGATGACCCTGGCGCGGCTAACCGAGGTGCTGGTCCCAGCGGCCGCTTCCGGCGTTGGCCTGGGAGCCTTCAACGTTTTCAGCATCGAGCACGCCGAAGCGTTCCGCGCCGCCGCCGAGGCTGCTGGAACCCCCCTGGTACTGCAAATCTCACAGAACGCTGTGCGCTATCACGGAGCGCTGGAGCCGATCGGACTGGCCACCCTCGCCTTGGCGCGCCAGGGAACCGTTCCGTTGGTTGTCCACCTCGATCACGTCACCGATGAGAGTCTGGTGGACGAAGCAGTGTCGCTCGGCTTTGGCTCGGTGATGTTCGACGCATCGACGATGCCGTACGCGGACAACGTCGCCGCCACCGCCGCGATCGCCCGGCGCTGCCACGACAGTGGGCTCGACATCGAGGCTGAGCTGGGCGAGGTCGGTGGTAAGGACGGCGTACACGGCTCGGGTGTGCGCACCAGGCCCGACGAGGCGGCCGCCTTTGTGGCAGCAACCGGAGTGGACGCGCTGGCAGTCGCCGTCGGATCCTCGCATGCCATGACCGACCGTCTCGTCGCGCTAGATCTCGAGCTGATCGGTGCCCTTCGGGCTGCGGTACCGGTACCCCTGGTCCTGCACGGCTCATCCGGCGTGCCTGACGAAGAGCTGGTACGAGCAGTCAGGGCAGGCATGACCAAGATCAACATTGCGACCCACCTAAACCAGGTGTTTACGCATTCCGTTCGGGCGACATTGGCGGGCCATCCGGACATGGTGGACAGCCGACGCTATCTCGGCCCGGCTCGTGACGCTGTGACCGCCGAATC
>JBKOZG010000103.1:0-6216 GCA_046725775.1 Actinomycetota bacterium
CTGACTCTCCGTAAGCCTGACGCGAGGTGCTGTCTTTGGGTCGATCCGTCGGCCCGGCGGAAGGCGTTATTGCACGCGAACGGCCGGGCGGCGTGACCTCATAGGAGCCTGCGCGAGAGGCGCCCATCACTGGCTTGTCCACCGATCCCGACAGCAGCGTCCTGCGCGTCGCACGATCGAGTGCGGTCAAAGCCCGTAGCCAGGCCACGAATCAAATCAAGGCCCTCATCGTCACCGGTCCGGCGCAGCTGCGCGCGCAGCTGCGCCACCTGCCCACTGGGATGATCATTGCGGCCTGCGAACGACTCCGCCCAGGCCACAATCTCGGCGATGCCGAACAGGCCACCAAGACCGCGCTGCGCCGGCTCGCACGTCGCCATCAACGGCTATCAGAAGAAATCGCCGAAGCCGACCATGAGCTTGATCAATTGGTCCACCAGGTCGCTCCGGCATTGCTCGCCCTTCCTGGCGTTGGGCCCGAAGTCGCCGGCCAGGTGCTCACCAGTGGCGGCGACAACCTGAACCGCATCAAGTCCGAAGCCGCCTTCGCGCACCTCTATACAACGCCCTACCGACCTCACTCGCGGAGAACCGGTCCCAGCAACCCCTTGCCAGACCATAGGAGCATCGACCCTCTAGCGGCACACCACGCGTGTGGTGAGTGGGACGGGATTATGGCGGGGATTATGAACAATAGGCAATGGTGGGCTGCGCCGGCCCGCCGGCCGGTGACCCACCTGATCCGCGACGGTCGGGCCGAACGATCATGCCCAGCACCGTGAGCGGTCGCGGCGTTCCTCGATGTCGAACAGACCGAGACCGACCGCACCTAACGCTCCACTCTGGTCGCTCGCGACCCACGTCATGGGAAGCCCGCTGCTTCCGGCCTCCCCAACCGTGGCGGCATGCCACCAGTCACGGTCGATGGGTTCAGGAGCATGTCCCCACTCCAGCCAGCGAAGATCGGTCACCGCCTCAATCAGGTCGGCTCGGTCGGCTAAGAGATGAACGATAGCCGCAGCGGAAGCGGCTTCCTCAGTCACAGCTACCCAGCACACGGCAGTTGCGGGAAACGCAAGCGCTGCCCACCTCCCTGTGCGGAAGCGCCGGCGACAGAATGCAGGCATGGACATTCAGGGTCTGAACCGCACCGCCTGGGACAAGGCGGTCGAGGCCGGTGAGAATCCCTACACCCAGGTGGTCTCGAGTCAGCAAGTTGCTGATGCGCGGGCTGGATCCTGGGCCATCCATCTGAGCGAGCATCGGACGGTCCCGCGCGAGTGGTTCCCTTCGCTCTCGGGACTTCGAGTCTTGTGCCTGGCGGCTGGTGGCGGACAGCAGGCTCCGATCCTCGCCGCGGCCGGTGCGGAGGTCACGCTGCTTGACGGGTCTCCTCGTCAGCTCGGACAGGACGCTTTCGTGGCAGAGCGTGACGGGCTTGAGTTGCGACTTGTGCAGGGCGACATGGCCGACCTCTCGGCGTTCGGCGACGCGCGCTTCGACTTGGTCGTGAACCCGATCTCTACGCTCTTCGTCCCAGATGTGGGAAAGGTGTGGCGTGAGTGTCGCCGCGTCCTGGTCAGCCACGGCGTCCTGATCGCCGGCTTTATGAACCCGGACGAGTTCGTGTTCGACCCGGATGCGCTCGATGAACGGGGTGACTTCGTCGTGAGGTACCCGCTGCCGTACGTCGAGCACGAGACACTCGACGCCGCCGCGCTCGAGGCCCGGATCGCAGCCGGGGAGATGTTCCACTTCAGTCACACCATGGAAGCCCAGCTCGGCGGCATGATCGACGCAGGTTTCGTCATTGCCGGGTTCTACGAGGACCGCCGGACCGAGGAGGATGGCAACCCCATCCGGTTCTACATGCCCAGCCAGTTCATCGTGCGAGCACTCGCCGTCGACCCTTAGGTCGATGACCACGCCAAGGCGTCCGTCAACCGAGCCGCCGCAGTGTCGCCGAGAGGTGGAACGGTCAGCGGTCCTAGGTCGGCGGCTGCGTATCGGCCGGGCATGGGCCAGCCAGCGTTACGGCATTGAGGACACGCTGACGTTGTGCGTCGACCGCCTTGGATCTCCAGAGCGGCGAGTACGATCTTCGGCGGCACCGGGTAGCTGAGTTTCGAGGTTTTCGCCGAGCCCACTCTGCTTACCGATACTGCTCGACGCCGAAGGCAAAAGCGTTGGCGATCGCCGGGTTGCCCGGCGTATGGTGACCGAATCCGGAAGGCCCGGCCACTGATCCCAGGAGATGGCACGCAGATGCGAGCAGTACGCGCGAACACACAGTTCTTCTGTAGCCACTCGAAGGGGATCACGCATGCCCGCCCGTTCGCTCAACCTGGGCATCCTCGCCCACGTCGACGCCGGTAAGACCACACTAACCGAGAGGCTCCTGCACCTCGCCGGAGTCATCGACGAACCGGGGTCGGTCGACTCTGGTACGACCCAGACCGACGCGTTGGCGCTGGAACGCAAACGCGGCATCACCATCAAGGCCGCCGTGGTGGGGTTCCCGGTCGGTGACACCACGGTCAACGTGGTGGACACTCCCGGCCACCCGGACTTCATCTCCGAGGTCGAGCGGGTTCTCGCCGTGCTAGATGGCGCCGTGCTGGTGCTCTCGGCGGTCGAAGGCGTTCAGCCGCAGACCCGGATCCTGATGCGTGCCCTGCAGCGGCTCCACGTGCCCACTCTGCTGTTCATCAACAAGATCGACCGGATGGGGGCGGACCCCAGGGCGGTGCTGGCCGCCGTCCGCACGCGGCTGACGTCCGACGTGCTGGCAATGGGCTCAGTGACCGACCCGGGAAGCCGCGCCGCCCGCTTCCGGGCATACGACGGATATGACGCCGCCTTCCGCGACCGGGAGGCGGCGGCGCTGGCCGAGCACGACGACAAGCTGCTCGCGGCCTACGTCGAGGGGCGGCCTGGCTCCGCCCGTCAGAGGCGCGCGGCGCTGTCGGAACAGACCCGGGCCGGTGTCATGTACCCAGTGTTCGCCGGCTCGGCGGTGACAGGCGCCGGCGTCCTCGACCTCATGCGCGGGATTCAGACGCTGCTGCCGGACGCCGACGGGGAGCCGGACGCCTCGCCGTCGGGTCGGGTATTCAAGATCGAGCGCGGGACCGGCAGGGAGAAGGTTGCCTACGTCCGGATGGTCGACGGCTCGGTACGCCCTCGGCAACGGCTACACCTGCCGGCGGGCCGGGTCGGGAAGGTGTCGGGTATCGAGGTGTTCGAGACAGGTCGTTGGATCCGCGCCGGTCGCGTGGCGGCGGGGCAGATCGGCCGGCTGCACGGGCTCGCCGAGGTCCGAGTCGGCGACACCTTCGGTCGGCCGGGCGGCGTCGAGGAGCACCTCTTCGCCCCGCCCACCCTTGAGGCATCGGTGACCCCGGTACGGACCGACCAGGGCCCAGCTCTGCGCGCTGTGCTGGCGGAGCTGGCCGACCAGGACCCACTCATCGACGTCCGTACGGGTGATGACGGACTGCCCACGGTGTCGCTCTACGGACGGGTGCAGCAGGAGGTGCTCGGGTCGACTTTGGCCGAGGAGTACGGGATCGATGTCGTCTTCGCCGATGCCGGCGTGCTGCACGTCGAGCGCCCCCAGCGTCTGGGCGCGGCCGTAGCGCGACTCAACACCGACGCCAACCCGTACCAGGCCACCATCGGCCTGCGAATCAGTCCGGGCAGCACGGGCTCGGGATTGCGGTTCGCTAACCGTGCGGCTGCCCGCGACATGCCGCTCTACCTCTACAAGAGTGGGCAGGCGTTCACGGCCGCGATCGAGAGGCACGTCCGGCGGGCACTCGAACACGGCCTCTACGGCTGGCGTGTGACCGACGCTCTGGTGACGCTGACCGAGGTCGGCTACAGCGTCGCCGACGGCCCACCATCGCGGCGCGGGCCGACGAGCACCGCGTACGACTTCCGCCAGGTCACGCCAGTCGTGGTCGCCCAAGCGCTCCAGCGGGCCGGCACGCGCGTCTGCGAGCCAGTACTGCGGGTGCTGATCGAGGTACCAACCTCCGACGCCGCCGCCGTACAGCAGCTGGTCACCCGCTGGGGTGCCCAGCTGACCGCGCTGACGGCGGTTGGCGACCTCACCCGGCTTGAGGCCCGGCTCGTGGCGGCCAGGCTGCACGAGCTGCAGCGCCAGCTGCCCGAGCTCACCGGCGGAGAGGGCTCACTCGAGCCGCGGTTCGACGGCTACGATCCCGTGCACGGACCACCGCCGACGCGGCCCAGGACCTAGTCGCACTCCTTCGACTCCCCGGCTGGGTTCGTAGATGGCTCCAGCAAAGTGGTGTGCGACAGGCTCGAGTGAGGCGCCCGCCTGACGCAGACGCGGTCACCGGGTGATCTCACCGCCCCAACCTGCCCCGCTACCTCCGCAACGCGCTCGCCGCGGACGCCGAAGAGCGCACGACACGCGAGAGGACACGTCCGTCTCAGAACGCGGGTCCCTCTACCGGGACTTTGTCCAGTCGACGGCGGCTTTCGGTTTCAGGAGTCGGCTGCACCGCGGCCAGAAGTCGAGTGCACCGAGACGTGCTGCAAGGGACCCTCTTGCGACACGTGTTGCGTGGAGCTTTGTCGGGTCGCTCCCAGCCATCTCGCCACTCCCGCAACAGACTGCCCAGCTCCGCCGCCCTGCTGCGACAAGGTGGCGGGCAGCAGCCGGCTCTCCTCCGGAGACACGCCGGGTCAGCCGTACACGATCCCGGTCATGGTCATCGACACCCGCGTACCGGCAGTTCCCTTGAGGATGAGCGACAGGTCGTTAAGCGCACCTATGACGGCTTCCTTACATGTGGTCCGTGCGAAGTCGACTGCGGCCTGGACCTTCGGGCCCATCGACCCGGCGGGAAACGAGAGGTGGCTGAGGTCGTCGGGGTGGGCCGCCCGGATCGGGCGCTGGTGCGCGGTGCCCCAATCCAGGTACACGGCGTCGGTGTCGGTGGCGATGACCAGGGTGTCGGCATGAAGGTCTTTGGCAAGCACGCAGCTCGCGCGGTCCTTGTCGATAACCGCCTCCACGCCGACCAGTGTCTGCGTCCCGGGCCGATACATGGTCGGGATGCCGCCACCTCCCGCGCAGACCACAACACAGCCCCGGGCGAGCAGCCATTCCACCGGCCGCTGCTCGAAGATGCGTAGCGGCACCGGCGACGGGACAACCCGCCGCCAGGCGTCCCCGTCCGGTTTAACCACCCAGCCGCGTTCCGCCGCGAGCCGGAGCGCCTGCTCCCTGCTGTAGACCGGACCGACGAACTTTGTCGGGTCCTCGAACGCCGGGTCCGCGGGGTCGACCTCAGTCATAGTGAGGATCGTGGCGAGCGGCTTTTCGAACGGCAGCAGGTTGCCCAGCTCCTGCTCGATCAGGTAACCGATCATCCCCTCGGTCTGCGCCCCCAGGACGTCGAAGGGGTAGGACGACACTTCGTCAAAAGCCGACGTCTGCAGCGCCAGCAGACCGACCTGGGGGCCGTTACCGTGTGAGATGACGAGCTCGTGCTCCAACGCCACTGGTGCCAGCGCGGCGCAGGCCGCGGCGACGTTGGCCCGCTGGTTGGCGACCGTCATGGGTTCGCCACGCTTCTGCAAGGCGTTGCCCCCCAGGGCCACCACCACGCGCATGATCAGGCCCCCAGCGTCGCGACCGTCACGGCGTTGATCGTGTGCATCCGGTTCTCCGCCTGGTCAAACACGATCGACTACGGCGACTCGAAGACTCATAGGTGACCTCGAGGCTGTCCAGGCCAATCCTCTCGTAGATCTCCGGCCGACAGAGTTGCCTACATTATTCCGGGCTTCTCCAAGGTAGGCGAAGGAGATCCCATCGTCGTGCATCCGGCAGCACCTGCGCATGGAGCACTCGTCGCCTCAGCTGGCCATGAGTCAGATGCGGAACGACGTACGGGACGGAGCAAACTTGTACAAGTCGTCCCAATAGAGCGCGCTCACGGAACCCTCCGTGAGACAATTTGGTGCACCACCCGACGTAGAAGCACTCAATGGCCGATGAGCGAGTGGGTTCCGGTGGACTCGACCGGGCGTGCCAGTCTGATTCCCCCAACGTTCCTGGAGGTATCAGATGGCCGTGTCGTACCAACTGGTGATCGACTGCACGTCACCCGAACTGCTCGCGCACTTCTGGGCCGAGGCGTTGCACTATGTCATCGCACCACCGCCGTCCGGCTTCGA
>JBKOZG010000317.1:0-9471 GCA_046725775.1 Actinomycetota bacterium
GCATTCCCATCGACCCCAGCTATCTCTCCCATCGGGTACGGGCGAGGTTGGGTTATCCGTTCCGGTTCGTTGAGTTGGCCGAGGAGATCAACGCCAGCATGCCGCGATACGTCGCGCGGCGAATCCAAGATCAGCTCAACCTCGACGGGAAATCGCTGAGGGGGTCGTTGGTCTTACTTGTGGGTGTGACCTACAAGCCGAACATCGCCGACACTCGAGAGTCTCCGGCAATCCCACTGGCCAAGATCCTGCTTCAGCAGGGTGCTGTGTTGCGGTTCCATGATCCGCTGGTAAAGCAATTCTCAGTCTCTGACATCGATATCCCACGCGTGGACGACGTCGACCTGTCGTTGGCGGAGGCAGATATCTGTGTCCTCTTGCAGAATCACCGGCAATATGACGTCGACGCGATGACCGCGCTCTCACAACGATTTTTGGACACCCGCGGTGTGGCCCGTCGGGCGGCCAACGTCCAGCTCCTATAACGGAAATGGCCGCCTTGTCGTGGGGTAGCGCGACGCCTCTGGGTCGGGATGCGCATGCACCCTCGGTCTTGGTCGTAACAGTCGTCCATAACCCCCAAGATTCGAGGATTCGGCAACGCCAACTCGCGGCTTTGATGGCTGCCGAATGGGACGTGACCTATGTGGCGCCGTTTGACGCCTTCGGACTCGAGCTTCCACCAGCTCGCTCGGCGGCTGCAGGTCGCGGCAGCCTGCGGTGTATCAATGTCCCCCGGTCCTCCGGCAGACGCCGGGTTGGGGCGTGGCGGACGGCCCGTACGATCCTGCGGTCTCTGGGCCCGGATCACGATGTTGTCCTGGTTCATGATCCGGAACTTGTTTTGGCGGCTGCGGGGCTTGGACTGAAGAATCTGATTTGGGACGTCCACGAGGATCCTGCGGCCGCGCTTCAGGTCAAGTCTTGGATGCCGGCGATTCTGCGTCGTCCGGCAGCAGCAGCTTGGCGGCGCGCAGAGCGGATGGCGGAACGCAGGCATTATTTGTTGTTGGCCGAATCCGCCTACCAGCAGAGGTTCCGCACGTGGCACCCCGTGGTTGCCAACTCGGTGTCGGTTCCGAAGGTTGTGGCTCCAGCGGGCAATGACCGTGTCAGCTATTTGGGCTCAGTAACGATGTCTCGTGGTTGCGACACCATGATCGAAGTCGGCCGGGAATTGCGCCGCCGTACCAACGGCGCGGTCACGCTTGAGGTGATCGGTGAGGCTGCTGACCCTGAGGCGAGACAAGCATTGCAGAACGCCGCGAAAGCCGGCGATCTGAGTTGGCTCGGCTTCCTGCGGAGTCAGGAGGCGCTAGCTCGGGTCAGTGGTTCTCTTGCGGGGTTGTGCCTGCTGAGAGACCTCCCCAACTACCGGGTTAGTTTGCCGACAAAGATCGTGGAGTACTGCGGGCTAGGAGTGCCGGTTATAACCACGCCGCTACCGCTCGCCTCCGACCTGGTCAGGTCGGAGAATATCGGCTTCGAGGTGCCGTGGAACGATTCGACTGCAGTGGTCAACGCGATCTTGAGGTTGCGGGCCGAGCCTGAACTGCGGTGCCAGCTGGGTGCCAATGGCCATCGAATGGCGCTCCGTGAGCACGACTGGAATCGTCTCTCGGCAGACTTCGTTCGAGTCATGGAGGCATTTGCCAAGCATCAAACCCCGACCAGACACAGCCTCGGCAGGCGCCAACATCCAACATCATCTGTATCGGTCTAGCACTCACGCTGAAACTCACTCGAGCCGCCGCTTCTTTGCCGTTCCAGTCGTCCATTCGCGTTCGTTAGAGCGCCTGTCCGGACTGGATGAGCGCCCAAGAGAGCAGGCCGAACGCGAGAATCGAGGCGAATGCCCGTACGTGATTCCAGCGGACCCATCTGGCCTCGTTGAGACGGTCCCGCACGCCAGGTAGATCGGTCATGCGGTCGACGTCACCAGCGGCCTTGATTTCGTTGTTGCGCGGCACGTTGACCCTGATAGTGACGATGAAAACGAGGAGGTAAAGGACCAGGGCGGCGACAATCCAGGGCAGCAGCGGTCGTCCTTCGCCGGTGATGTGAAGCAGCGCGGCGAGCGCAGTGAGCGCCAGCGCTCCTAAGAACGTGGCCATGAACGCGGGGTTGATGATTGCCCGGTCGATCGATTGAAACGCTGCCACGAAGGTCCGGTCGTCAGTCCGGCGCAGGCCTGGCATGATCGCATTGCTGTAGATCCCGAACACGCCTGCCATCAGGCCCGTCGTCAAGGTGGCGGCGATCAGGACGGCCTCACGCAAGACGTCGGGCATGATCTCACCTCTTGGAATCGACTACCGCCAAAGTGTCGCGATAACGAACGCGGCTGCCATCCCACCCATGCCAATGAGGATGTTCCAGTTGCCGAGCGCGTCCATGAACGGAATGTAGGTGCCGGCTACGTAATAGGTGATCAGCCACGCGACACCGAGCAAGCCGACCGTGATGAAGGTTGGCGGTACCCAGCGCCGACTCGCCGGCGCCTTGATTTTCTGTGGCTTGGACGTCTGCCGCGCCTTCAGCTTCTGCTTCTCTTCGGCTGATTTTCGGGTTCTCGACTCGGGCACCAGATTCTCCTTGCTGTTGAAGTAGGTAGCGTAGTCAAAGACTCGCCCCGCGAGCGATCGCAGCAGTTCGCCCCGGGGAATTCCCTGCTGACCCAGAAGGACCCAGACTTGGCCGAACGCACGATCGCCGATGCTTGGCGCGGGCTGGCCACGGTCCTGCACCGAGCCCGCGATGCCCATCGGCGCCGGAATCGAAATCGCGGACCGCTTGCTCGTACGCTCACCGCAGCGGTGTGCGCGTTCGCCGGATTGATGATCATCATCAGCGCGCTGCACGCGGAGGGCACCGATCTGCGACCGGCCCGGAATACCGATCTGGTCAGCCTGGTACAGGCCCAGTCGCGTCACAACACCGAACTGACTCGCCAGGTCACGGCGCTGCGACAGGAAGTCGACGGGCTCGCCGCTCGTGCCAGTGAGCAGTCCGACCGCGCCCCCGAACTCGACAGGCAGGCCGGCCGCGTCGGCCTAACGCCGGTCGCCGGGCCGGCGGTTACGGTCACCCTCGATGATGCCCCGTCGAGCGTGGCAGCAAATGGAATCGAACCCGACCTCCTGTTAGTGCACCAGCAAGACATCCAAGCCGTGGTCAACGCCTTCTGGAGCGGCGGGGCCGAGGCAATGACCATCCAAGGAAAGCGGGTGATCTCGACGACGGCGGTGAAGTGCGTAGGAAACACGGTCGTGTTGCACGGCATTCCCTACGGGCCGCCGTACGAGATCAGCGCGATTGGCGATCAAGAACGGCTGCATGCCGCGCTCGCCGAATCCGAGCCGATCCAGATTTATCAGCAGTACGTCGAGTCCTACGGTCTGGTTTTCCAAGAGGAATCGGAAGCGAGAGCCAATTTTCCTGGGCACGAAGGCTCGGTCGACCTGTTACATGCGGTGCCGCATTCCGGTTCGCCGTGATAGCGATAGCGACCAGCGGCAAGCGCACGGACCTCACACTAGGCGAGAATGATGAGGTGCTTGCAGCGAAGGTCCTTGTCATCGACAACTACGACTCGTTTGTCTACAACTTGGTGCAGTATCTAGCCCAGATTGGCGCCCATGTCGATGTCTGGCGTAATGACGACGGGCGCTTCGACGATCCCGATTTTGCGGCTGGCTTCGACGGGATCCTGCTCTCGCCGGGTCCCGGAACGCCCGAGGAAGCAGGGGTGTGCGTCGAGGTAGTCCGCACCCACGCGGGCCGGCTGCCCATCTTCGGGGTCTGCCTCGGGCTGCAGGCTATCGGCGTGGCGTACGGCGCTGTGGTCGATCGAGCGCCGGAGCTGCTGCACGGCAAGACTTCGCTTATTTGGCACCAGGGAGCCGGCGTTCTCGCCGGTCTTCCCTCGCCCTTCACCGCCACCCGCTACCACTCGCTGGCGATCGAACCGGCGACTCTGCCCGCCGCGCTGGAGGTTACTGCATCCACACCCAGCGGAGTGATCATGGCCGTACGCCATCGCGAGCTGCCGATCGAAGCGGTACAGTTCCATCCCGAGTCAGTGCTAACCGAGTGGGGTTACCAGATGCTGGCCAACTGGTTGGCGATCTGCGGTGACCCAGAGGCTCCGGAGCGCGCGGTCGGCATGGCGCCGCTAATGTCGGCACGCTGACCATCCCGGCCTACCCCAAGGAGAGAGGAATCCCCCATGCCCTACGTCAACGTCGGAACAGAGAACAGCGCCGCTATTGAGCTCTATTACCAGGATCACGGCTCAGGCCAGCCTGTAGTGCTGATTCACGGGTATCCCCTGGACAGCTCTGCGTGGGAGAAGCAGACGGCAGTGCTGCTCGAGGCGGGCAAGCGGGTCATTACCTACGACCGGCGAGGGTTCGGAAAGTCGGACCGGCCGACCAGCGGACACGATTGCGACACCTACGCCGCGGACCTCAACGGTCTCGTTTCGGCATTGGACCTGCAGGATGCCGTTCTAGTCGGTTTCTCGATGGGCACGGGTGAAGTGGTCCGCTACATCAGCCACTATGGGTCCCAGCGGGTGGCGAAGGCGGTGTTCATCGGCGGACTCCAGCCCTTCATGCTGAAGACCGACGACAACCCGGCAGGGGTCCCACAAGAGGCCGTCGATGGCATGCTCGACGCCATCAAGGCTGACCGCTATGCCTTCTTCACCGGCTTCTTACAGAGCTTCTACAACGCGGACGAGAACCTTGGCACTCGGATCAGCGAGGAGGCATTGCGACACAGCTGGCAGCTGGCTACGGAAATGTCGCCATACACCTCGATCTGGGCACCGGCGACCTGGTACACAGATTGGCGCGCCGACATAGACAAGATCGACGTACCGGCGTTGATCATGCACGGTACCGGCGACCGAAACGTACCGATTGATATGACTAGCCGCGTTTTGGCCAAGCTGCTGCCCAGCGCCACCTATATCGAGATCGAGGACGCCCCGCACGGCATGCTGTGGACACATGGCGAGGAGATCAACGAGGCGCTGTTGGACTTTCTGCGCTAGGGTTTTCTGGTCTCAAGGCTGATCCCCGAGTTACCGTACGCCGCTCGGCCGGAATTGAACGCTGATCCGCGGGCCCACCGGCCGTACAGTCTTAGGGATCGCGTGCTCCCACGTGCGCTGGCAGGAGCCGCCCATCACGATCAGATCGCCGTGACCCAACACATGTCGGATGGTCGTCCCGCCACCTCGCGCGCGCAGCAGGAAGTGGCGCGGTGATCCAAGGGAGACGATCGCCACCATGGTGTCTTCGGACTTGCCGCGCCCGATGGTGTCGCCGTGCCAGGCGACCGAGTCGCTCCCATCGCGATACAGGCACAACCCAGCTGTCGTGAAAGGCTCGCCGAGCTCGGCTTCGTAGTGGGCATTCAGGGCCTCACGGGCCGCCACCAGATCATGGTGAGGAAGTGGATGGTCCTCGCCATAGAAGCTCAGCAGGCGCGGGACGTCGACAACCCGCTCGTACATCTGTCGCCGCTCAGCCTGCCACGGCACTTGCTCGAGAAGGTCCTCAAAGAGGCTGCTGGCGCCGCCTAACCATCCGGGCAGCAGATCCACCCACGCGCCTCGGCCGAGAGGCTGCCGAGTCACCATGCTGCCCAGCGGCCCCAGCGCAAGATGGTCGGTTGGTTTCAGATCAAACAGAGACGTCTGAACGACGCTGGACATAGGTTCACTCTAACACAGATATTCGATTATTAATTCGAATTGCCGCTAGAGCTCGATGGGCGCTGATTCCCCGATGGGCCCTGATTCCCCTGCGTTGTTGTCGGTGTCGGTGTCGGTGTCGACGTCGATGCCGACGTGGGTGTGGTTGTGGGTTGTGTCGTTGATGCCGTCGGCGACTCAGTCGGTTGCTCGGTGGTCGGCGGCGGAGGAGGTGGTGGCGCGGTCGCGAGCGTGAGTTGGATTCTGGTGTCTCGGTCGACCGTCGCGCCAGCGTTCGGATTCTGCGCGATCACGGTACCGGCAGGCTTAGAACTCTCCCGCTCCGAGAATTGTGGCTCACCGAAGCCGGCATCCCTGGCCTCACGGATGGCAGCCCCCCGAGTCAGGCCTTCGAAGTTCGGCACCTCCGACTTGCCGGTGGCGTACCTTACGGTGATCTTGCTGTCCAGCGGCACGGTCGAGCCCTCCTTCGGCGTGATGCTGATCACCTCACCTGGCTTGGTGCCGGGGTCCTCACTCTTGGCGGCAACGGTATTGACGTTGCTGAATTTCAGATCATCGAGAGCGTTTTTGACCTCATCGACATTTTGGCCGACCAGGCCATCGGGAATGGTGCCGGACTTAGGGCCTTCGTTCAAGGTGATGGTGACTGTACTGTTTTCAGCTACCTCGGTGCCGCCGACGGGATCTTGAGCCGTGATCGTGCCCTTGGACTCCTCGTCGCCGTTCTCTTTCTTGACTTCGACTTGAAGGTTGTTCGCGGTGAGCTGCTCTCGCGCCTGCTGCTCGTTGTAGCCGAGCACGCTCGGCACCTCAACCTTCGTGACAGTGTCCGCCGGATTCAGCACCCGATACAGCGCCCAGCCGCCTAGGCCCAACGCCAGCACGATCAGCGCAGTGATGAGGATTGCCAGCCCGACTCGACTCTTCTGCGGTTCCTCTTCCTCCTGGTACTCCTCTTCCTCAACTTCCTGAGGCGGGAGGACCGTTGGCGGCCCAGCCACGTGAGTAGGGGTGTCGTATGCAGCGGCGGCCATCGCTCCTGCTGCCATGGGCACCACGGCGGTTGTCCGCTGAGCGGTGGTCTGCTCGCCGGAGAGCAAGCGAGCGATGTCGGCCTTCATCTCCCCGGCGGACTGGTAGCGGTCGTCTGGGTCCTTTGCCAGCGCCTTAAGTACGACCGCGTCGATCTCAGGCGTTAGCTCTGGGTCCAGCTGGCTGGGCGGCACCGGAGCCTCGCGTACGTGCTGGTAGGCGACACTCACTGGCGAGTCCCCTACAAATGGCGGCCGGCCTGCAAGCAGCTCATAAAGCAAGCAACCCGTGGAGTAGAGGTCACTGCGGGCATCCACCGTCTCGCCTCGGGCTTGCTCTGGCGAAAGGTACTGGGCGGTCCCAATGACTGCTGCGGTCTGGGTCATGGTGGCACTGGTATCGGCGACTGCCCGGGCGATCCCGAAGTCCATCACTTTGACCCCGCCATTGGGGGTGAGCATCACGTTGGCCGGTTTGATGTCGCGGTGCACGATGCCGGCCTTGTGGCTGTAGCCCAAAGCCTCGAGGACACCCTGGGTGAGTTCCAGCGCGCGCTCCGGCAAAATCTTGCGCCCCTCGCGGAGCACGTCCCGCAACGTCGGGCCCTCGACCAGCTCCATCACGATATAGGGGATTGAAACGCCGGACAGCGGATCGATCTCCTCGCCGGTGTCGTAGACGGCGACGATCGTGGGATGGTTCAGCCCGGCGGCGGACTGAGCCTCGCGGCGAAACCGCGCCTGAAAGGTCCCGTCGATGGCGAGGTCGGCACGCAGCTGCTTCACCGCAACGGACCGCCCGAGCCGTCGGTCGACAGCACGGCGGACCTCCGCCATGCCACCGCGGCCCAACAGCTCGCCCAGTTCGTAGCGGCCCCCGACCGTCGTTGGGCTGCTAGTCATCCCCATGATCCTCCCTCGACCCCAGCTGCCATTCTCGGTCATAAGACCCCGGACCACGAAATGGCCCACCTAGTGGCAGTCGTTCCGACTCCTTCGTCGCTTGATCGCAGCGGTTCGGTGGCGCCAACGTTGGTCACGCTGCGCAGCAAGCTCCTGCAGTCGTCGGAGCGAGCAGCTCGTCATAGTGCTGTGTTGGATTGGCACTCTGACAAGCTGCCGCGCGTTCCGACTCCTTCGTCGCTTGATGCGCAGCGGTTCGGTGGCTGCCAGCGTTGGTCACGCTGCGCAGCAAGCTCCTGCAGTCGTCGGAGCGAGCAGCTCGTCATAATGCTTCTTGCATAACAGCGCGGGCGATGGGTGCTGCTAGCCGCCCACCGCCGATGTCGTTCCGTGGGATATCCGCATCTTCGACGATCACAGCGACTGCGATTTTCGGGTCGTCAAGCGGCGCAAAGGAGGTGAACCACGCATACGGCTTGCGCTTGGGATCCGACTGGGCTGTGCCAGTTTTGCCGCCGACCGCAACGCCCGAAATCTGCGCATTGGCCCCAGTGCCCTGGCTGACCACCACGGACATCATCTGTTGCAGCTCCTTAGCGTTCTCTGGGGTCATGGCGGTGGAGAGGACGTCGGGCTTGTGGGTCTGGATCGGCTTCAGGTCCGGAGCTTGCACCCTGCTCACAACGAACGGGTCCATCAGCTCGCCGTCGTTGGCGATCGCAGCTGACACCATTGCCATCTGTAACGGGCTGGCCGCCACATCGAACTGGCCAATTGCGCTCAGCGCCAGCTGGGCGTCGTTCAGCTCGTCGGGAAATTGGCTGGCCACGCCACGGAGGTCCGCCAGGTGTCGCCTGTCGAAGCCAAACAGTTGCGCTTGCTCGCTCAGCTTGTCCTCACCAAGCTCAAGACCCAGGTTGGCGAAGGCAGTATTACAGGAGACCTTGAGCGCCTGGGTGATGGTGATCTTCGTGCCGCCGCAGTCGGTGGAGTTGGGGAGGTACACACGCGTGCCAGGCAACCTAAGCCGACCTGGCGATTCAACCAGGGAGTCTGGGGTCCTCCCGTCAGCGAGTGCAGCCGCCGCTGTCACAAGCTTGAACGTCGAGCCGGGCGGATAGATCTCGCGTGCAGCTCGGTTGGCCATTGGTTGCTGCGGGTTTGCCGCCAGGCGGTCGTACGCCTTGCCGGCGGCCTCGCTGTCGTGGCTGGCAATGTCGTTCGGATCGAAGCTTGGGCTGGTCACCATGGCGAGCAGGGCGCCTGTCTTCGGATCCAGTGCAACGACTGCGCCTTTCTGGTCGCCGAGTGCTGTCCGGGCAGTCTGCTGAATCTTGGGCACGATCGTGGTCTGGACGCTTGCCCCTTTAGGCGTCTTGTTGGTGGCGAGGTCGATCAGCCGGCGTACGAAGAGAGCGTCGTCGGTGCCCGACAGCTCGGCATTGTAGGTGCTCTCGAGCGCAGAGCTGCCGCGGTCGTAGGAGTAGAAGCCCGTGATCGGTACGTAAAGCTCGCCATCAGGATAGACACGCTGATACTTGAAGCGGTCCTTCGCACGGACCGTTTTGGCGATCTCGGTCTTTCCGGCAGCCAAGATCGCCCCCCGGTTCTGGGCGAACTCAGCGTCCCGCACCCGCCGGTTCTGCGACTGAGCGGCAAGAGAGGATTGCCGAAAGATCATCATGTAGGTGCCGTTTGCCAGCAGCAGGGCGAACATGATCATCGCGACAAAGGCGACTCGCCGGATGGGCTTATTCATGCGGCCGCCTTGACAAGCTGGGTTTGCTCCGCGTCCGGATTGATCAGGGC
>JBKOZG010000057.1:0-4234 GCA_046725775.1 Actinomycetota bacterium
TGCAGGGTCTGTGCCTCGACAAGCCGGTCGATGTGACGGTGCTCGAGCTGGACTGTGGCCTGGTCGGGTCCATCAGCGTTGAAGCGGACTTCGATCTCGCTGCGTGCTGGGGGTCCTCGTCGAACTGCCAATGACCGTTGATCTGCCAGGTCACGACGACTCGGCGGGGTGGTTCCCAGGCCAGTACGCGACCCCAGTCGCACTCGGGACGGGGCCAACCCGACCACCTGGCCGCCGCTGTTACTCCATGCCCGTGCCAGGGCGCACATGGCGGTGGTCTTGCCGGCCCCGGCGGGGGCGACGGCCAGCTGCAGCCGCGCCCCCGGAGATGCACATGACACGAACCAGCGCGGCCTGACCGTCATCTAAGGCGTTCCCGTTGGCCGCTGATTCCAGCAGCGCCAGCTCCACAGTGCCAGCGTCCAGGACCCTTCCGTCGGTGCGGGCCCCAGTCGCAACGAGACGCTGTTCCGCGGCCAGGATCCGGGCGGAAGTGAACAACTCTGAGCCGGCAACCGTGTAGACACTCGACCCGTCGGCCCGCCGCAACACCGCCGGCTCGCTGGCGCCGTCGTCCGGGCAAGTCAAGGAGATCGATTGGGTCTGCAGCACTTCGGCGATGAGCAGCTCGACGAGTTGATCAACTTTGTCGGTGGGAACCTGCATGGCCCGGACGTGGCGCTGCGCCTCGGCGCGCGCATGCCAGCTCTGCCAAGTCGAACGCCGTTCCTCCACCGCCTCCAGCACCTTCTCGGCGGTCACCGCCACCCACTCTGCATCCACGGCAAGGCTCGGCATCGAGATCGCATTGAGTGCTCTGGTGATCATGGCGTGGACCGCGTAAGGTGCGCCAAGGGTTTCCGCGGCCTGGCTGTGCCATGCAGTGCGCTGCTCGGCCAGGCTGCGGGGTTCGTGCTTGGGATCCCGGGTCTCTAAGGTGGCCTGCTGCGCTAGCTGCAAGGCCTCCACCGGCGTCGGCGGACGATCATGATCACGCTGAAACCGGGTCGCCAGCTCACCTTGCCGGTCCTTGATCAACATTCGCCGGGTGGACCAACGCTGATTCAGCGCCGGGTCGACACCGACGATCTCACGCACCGGCGGTTTCCGCGGATCAGTGTCGGGCCGATCCGCGAACCGCACCCCCAGCCGATCGCGGAGATGCTGCTCCAGGGCGGTGTTGTAGGTTTCCGAGGCAGCAACCGTAGCTTTGAATAGCACGCGGCCGTCGATGGACAGCCACCGGCCATCGAGGGTTTGGACCTTGTTGGCCACTGCGACGTGGGTGTGCAGATCGGGGTCGCCGGCGCGGCTGTCTCGATGCGTGAACGCCGCCGCGACCAGGCCGCGGACATTCACCTGCCGGATTCCTTGTGGCCCCTCACGGGTGAACAAGGCGTGCCCTTTGAGGAACCGGAGAGCGTCGCCAACGGCGGCCTGGTGGGCGCGTTCGATCTGCGCAGCGATTTGCGGGTCGGCGACCGCCCACAATGTCGACACCGACTTGACCGGTGAGAACGTCAGGTCATAGCCGGCCACCGTCTGCGCGCCCGGCCGGGAATGCTTGGCAATCGTCCCGGCCAGCTCGCGAGCATCAGCTGGTGGCCGGCCGTGCTCTGCCGCGAACAACTCCCGCCACCTCGGTCCGACTGAGTGCCCGCTCGGCAGGCGAGACCGGCCAGTCTCCTGGCAGCCCAGCCTGCTCGTTGAGCGCGGCGATCCGCTTCGCCACCCCAACTCGAAATCGGGCAGGTTCGGTCTCGGATACCTTGAACGGCGCCCCCAGCCGGGTCGCCGCCTGGATGTTGGCGTCGGTCAAATCAGCGTCGCCGAGTTGCTCCAACCGCAGCGTCGCCAACGGATGCATCCCCGCCCCAAACAGGGCACGCATCTGCTCGGCCGTCACCGCGTCGCCTGCATCCAGGCCGTCAATGCCGGCCAGGCCGGAGCCGACCCACACCCCCGGGATTTCGCCACGCTCGGTGTAGTAGGAGGCCAGGCCAATATGACCCTTGGCGGTGGCATCCAGCGCCGCCACCTGCCGGGTCAGATAGTCGTACCCCGACCCCGCGGTGAGCTTTTGAATGCTCATGGTCACAACCCCCGAAGGCGTCAGCGGCGCTGCCGGCGGTCGCGTGACCCGAGGGTGCCGGGCCATCGTGCAAGAGGTGTGTTCAACATCGAATTCTGGGAATGAGACGGGGGACGTCTACGAGCGCGGTGGAGGAGTGACCGCTCGGCGGGCCGAGGCGTCGTCGGCCATGCGAGCTTGGTCGATCAACCAAGGACGGGCATGAGCAAGCAGACAGAGAGGCCGACGGCTGTCGGTATAGAGATGCAGAGGCAGCGGCATCCAGTTCACAACAGCGTCGATGGCTTACCGCATACGGCTGTTCCGGCTGACCGTCCCCTTAAGAGTCTTGCGAGCCGTTCAGGCGGACCGCGCCGCATCGACTTTCGTCGAGGCACGCGAGACTGACGAAGTCGCTACGTGGCACGGGGACGATCGGACAACCGAGCGAAACGGCGACAATCCACTAATCGGGAGTGCTTGTTGGCGTCAGATCTCGCTTCGCAAGTGATGGCGCCAAGGAAACACCCACCGGAAGGTGCTCAGACCGGGACGCTGACACCAGCAATCAGCCGCGCAGCCACAACGCACGGCGCCCATGCCCTCGAAACGCCCCACGGCAGCGAAGAGCAGATACAGACCCAGGACCCAACGAACCATCCGCCACACCATGTCCCATCCTCGCTTTCCGGGTTCGCCTTTACGGAGTATGGACCCGACAGAAACGCACTGGCGTTCAAGGTTTGCTGCGATGTCAACTGCCCAATCTCAGTCAGGTTGTGGCAAGCCGCTCGCTAGGCCGACGACGCCATCATCGTCACCATCGCCGCGTAGCGTCGCACGGCGCACGGGCATCAACGGACTGCGTCGCTACTGGCCCGGGCTCCGCCGCATTGTGCCGAACGCACCCTCGACCCCGCCAGGAATCCTGGAGCAACAATGGCCTCCATGGCCGGCCGCATTCTTTACCTTGTAGGTGGTGCACCCCGGGTGGGCAAGTCGTCGCTCGCCCAGCAGCTGCTGGAAACTGAGGGCATCCCGTGGTTGCCGACCGACATCGTGAGAACGGTGCTTCGTCGGCTCCTTCCCGAACTCGATTCGATTGACCAGGATCCAGTCGACGCCGCACGACTCGCCGAGTTCATGTATCCGCACCTCGAGCAGGCGGTCGAAGTGTGCGCCGAGGAAGCCGAGCAGTTCCTCATTGAGGGCTTTGAGTTGTCTCCGGCATACCTGCCTCGCCTCCAGGCAGCTATCGGAGGAATCACGATTCGGGCCTGCTTCCTCGGGAACTGCACGTTCTCAGCCGAGCTGCTCGCCGCCTACCGCGGCCCCAAACCGCAGCACGAGAACGAGATGTCGGGCGAGGAACTCAATGAGGCTGCAGCTTGGATTCGACAGCGGAGCCAGCAGCTTCGCACGGAGTGCCGGGACGCCGGGCTGCGGTACCTCGACGTTGGTGAACTCGGGTTCCAGCCCGCCCTACGCGAGGCGCGCCGCTACCTGCTGGCGCCGCCAGCAGATCGATCGATTGCTCTTGGGAGACCCCCGCTGCACCCGCGACGATGAACCTACCTGTCGGCCAGCCCCGATTGCGTCCCGCGAGCCGGCGGCAGGCACAGCGCGCGCCGACGATCTCAATGCAGCCAGACCGACATCATTGCCGCCGCGGCATCTGAGGAAGAGGGCTACGCAAACGGTACCGCTCGGTCGGCGCGTCTCCAGCCGGCGGAGTACACGCTCCGCCCACTAGTACGTCAATGTCAGTGGTTCAGTTTGCTGTCGATCAGGCCGACCCTTTCGGCTTGACAGCTTGGATGATGGCGCTGTGCATGCCGTCGGCGGCCTGGTGGGTGAATCGGACGGTCAGGTTGGTGAAGCCGGCGGCGGTGAGGCCGTCGAGGTATTCCTGCCGAGACAAGGCTCCGGCGATGCAGCCTATGTAGGAGCCTCGTTTGGCGCGTGCCTGCGCGCTGAGGTGGTCCTCGGCCACCACATCGCTGATGCCGATGCGGCCACCGGGGCTGAGCACCCGGAACATCTCGGTGATCACCGTTGGCTTGTCGACCGACAAGTTGATCACGCAGTTGCTGATCACCACATCTACTGATTCATTCGGCAGCGGGATGTCTTCGATGGTGCCCTTCAGGAACTCGACATTGC
>JBKOZG010000320.1:0-6145 GCA_046725775.1 Actinomycetota bacterium
GGCCAACGGGGATCCCGGCGATCGTCAACGCCACCAAGGTGGACCCGGCGTGGCAGATGGGCAACGCCGCGATGGCCCAGGAGCACTCCAACCAGGCCAAGATGTTCTCGATGATCGGGACGATCATCGGAGCGGTCTACTTCATCGTGCTGGTCGTGATAGTGCTGGCCGGCTGGTATCCGTGATGCGCTCCGATCGCTTCGAGGGGGCCCCGCACTTGGGCCCAATCTGGGCCCAACGCCGGCGACTACGCATCACAGGGAACGCTTGCTTGATCGGCGGCGGCTACTTTATCCACGCTCGCTTGAGACCCAGAGACAGATCCCCCCGATCTGGGGGTCAAGGGGTCGCGAGTTCAAATCTCGCCAGCCGACTAAGCAAATGGGCTAGTCAGAAGGCCAATCTGTCTTACTGATCGGCCCGGTCGGCCAGCCACATGGACCCGGAGTGATCGTGGTCTGCGCGACGCGCTGGGGGTGCCGTTCGCTGCGCGTCCAGGTGCCGATCCTCGACAACACCACCAGAGCCAGTCCCGGCCCTCCATCGGCGACGGCACCACGAAGTGCGGTAGTCGGAATCACGCGGACTGGCCCCCCGATGGTCAGCCGGTCGGGTGGCCGCCGAAGGCGCGTCGCTTGGGAGTGGTCCGGGAACGGATGCATCCCGCACCCCGCTCCATCGCAGTGCCGGTGTCGGGGCGGCGAACCGGAGCACGCCGACCGGTGCCTCGGCGACGGGATGCCGTAGAACGCCGGGGCGGGTCCTCGCCACACGTCCCGGACGGCCCTGAGCGAGTGGTGACGACGGGACAGCTGTCGGTCATTTCGCGCGAGCCTCTCTCAGGTTCGAAGGATCGTTGGAGCCTTCGCCGTCTAGGGGGTGAGGAGTCGGGTGAAGGAGAGCGAGCCCAGCGTCCATCTGTTGCCTTCGTGGACGTAGACCTCGGTGACGACGAACGGGTTGATGGCCTCGTTGCCGCCGACAATGGCGATCAGGCGGATCTTGTTCAACAAGATCGCGGTCGCTTCTCCGATCCGAAGGCGCCACTGCAAAGGGGTCGGCCGAGTGGTTCACCGGCGACGTCTACATCGACCCCGGCTGCTCCGTCCCGCGTGCAGGGGAGCCTCGTCCACTTCATGCCGGGCGCTCGCACGGCCTGGCATCGTCACCCGCTCGGGCAGACCCTGTTCGTCACCGAGGGGATCGGGCTATTTCAGCGCCGCGGTGGACCGGTCGAGGTCATTCGTCCTGTGGATGACGGCTCCACGTCCTTAAGGAGAGTTTGGTTGTCCGGTGTGATCACGCGCGAGCGACTATTTCATCTGCAACCTGCGAGGCGCGGCAAGTTGTCGGTGAGCCGGCGGCTCCTGCGACAACCCTCAGCCCCTCCTCAGCCAACGCCGGTCACGGCTAGACCGATCCCTCTGTCGAGACCACCGCAACGGTGGGTTCCTCGTCCATGAAGCCAAATCGTGTCGGGTCGAATCCAGCAGGCCGCCGGCGAGTGATGGACATGGTGGCGCTCGGCTCCGATGGGCTGGCGGGCGGCGGTCTGATCTGCGAGGTACAGGCTACGTGCAGGACGGCCCCGAAGGAGGCTACGGCGACCCTGCTCGCACCCTCATGAATCCTCTACCGCAAGCCGGCCTGCGACAGAAGGTTGGCCATCCTCAGGACGCGTCGGCTTCTACGTGGAAGGGTGCCACGAGTGATTCGAGTAGTGCTTCCGGTAGCACGATCCACCCCTCGCGACGCGCTTGTTGCAGCAGGTGTGCTTCATCGGGGGTACTCGTTTTGGATAGGGCTGCCGCCCGGCTTGTGAGGGCGGCGATCACAGCGTCCAGGGCATCGTCGGAGTCAGCGCACAGGTCGACATGGGCGCGAAGGTCAAGCCACGGTGTTCGCTCGAGCAGGGCGCCGATTAGCTCCTCGCGCGCGGCGCGCCGCTTCCCGCCCTTGTAGGCACGAAAGGGGAGGCCCAACACCGAAGAGATGCCGCGGGGTAGACCTCGACGACAATTCCATTGCCAGCACGGTCAACCGGACGGCCTTCGCCCGCCAGGCGCGACAGAATCCCTGCAGCTCGCATGGCGGTCAAACTGATCCGGTCGGCCGCCACACTCAGAGGAGTCAGCCCCGTGCGTTCTCTCACCGCCCGATCAGTGGCTCGGTAGGCAAGCTTGCGCCGCCAGTCCCGGCCGGCCACTTCCTGCGGCGCCACAACGTGACCTGCGTGATGCTCCTGCAGGAACAGCAAGAAGTCATCCGGCCAGCCCAGCGGGCAGTCGATCCCGAGCTTGTCGGCGTCCGATGCGGCGTTGGTAATGGCGGCATCGTCAACGTCGAGCACCAAGGACTGAACGCCGGCACCAGTGTCGGACCAGCGCAGGACTGCCATCGCAGTCTTGGCGGGCTCAGTCGCCAAGTCGACACCTACCGTGATCACTCACGCAGCGTAAGCCGAAAGCCTCAATCATGGCGGGCGGCGGGTCACGCCCGCATGGAGCAGCTCATGGATTTCGTGATCGCCCGGCTGCAACGATCTTTGCTGGCCGCCAGCGAGGACAGTCTCAACCAAGGCATACACTTCCCCAGTCGGCTGGGACCCGTACATTCAACGACTACATGACCGTGCGCGAGGTCTACCACTACCGACCCAGCACTACGACCACCACCTACGCCAACTCACTTTGACAGATACGACCACAGCCGGACAGAATCGGCGACTACCGGAGGCGACAAGCGGCGGGAAGTGCCCGAATCCTCAGCTGACGAAATCCGAACAGCTCGCAGCCTGGATCGCCCGCACGATCGGGCCGGGGAAGCCGCATCCAGGTCGTGCGACGACTACCTCATCGCGGCTGGCACCCTGAACCATGCGGTAACCGCGGTCTATTGCAACCCTCGGGTCCATATCTGGTGTTGGGGGCCCCGACTACACCGCAGCCCGCGAAATGACCTTCTTGGAGCTGCTGCACTCCACCTCGGTACCTGCACCGGTGCTGCTCGGTGCCGATATCGACGGCGACGAGTGTGAGGTGCCCACCCTTCTCGTGACTCGCCTCCCCGGACATCACCCTCAGTTGCAGATTGGTTGATCGCTTTCTAACAGACCTTTCCTGACCTCGCTGGCGACCAGCCCTATTGGGACCTCGTCAGCTGTTCGACCTGCTCCTCCAAAGAGATCCAGACCACCCTGGCGACCTCGACGCGGACAACGCCGCCGCCTCACCACCTGCGTCAGGTGAGTCTTCGGCATAGACCCTCAACCGACCAGCGTCGAAGTGGTGGACGCTTGCCACCGCGGCCGACGCGGTTAGCTTGCGGTACAAACGACGCTCGGCGGATTGGCAATCACGAGCGCGCCAGGAAACGGGGCGAAACTACGGACCAACTACGGACCACGACGGCCGAACTCAGCGCACTTCAACGGTCAACCATGGACACCAGCGATAGGTGGTTCAGGCAAGACAAGCGTGGACGTCCGATCTGGGGGTCAAGGGGTCGCGGGTTCAAATCTCGCCAGCCGGACTGAGTAAACGACCTAGTGGGCGCATATTTCCTTGACCAGAGGAATGCACTGCCAGGCTGCGAAATGGCTGTCGTTTCAAGTTCATTTCAAATGCCTTCGGTAGGGCGGCTCCGAGTGTCAAGCCACGCCTCGGAAACGTTGCTGACGACGAGTTCCGCGGAGTCGGTGTCCTATTCGTGGGCGTCTCGTAGTGCTCGGGTGATTTGGTCGTGGTCCGGATCCATCACGAGACATATCAGTGTGGCTTTGCCGTCGGTCCAGGCGTCCTTATCCGGGGTCACGAAGCCCCAGTCAAGCCGGGACTCGTCTAACTCCAGTCCGACGTAGGTCGCGAATGCGGGCTTGCACTTCTCCTGGGCTGCGTCTTCTACGGCCGTATCCCCGGGCCACTCATCGCTTCCGGCTAGGGTGCTTCGTGACATCACCTCTTCCTCGTGCTCGGCATTACAGTCGACGACGAGGTAGTCCATTCCGTTTGGATCCTCGCGGACGCACATGCCAGGCTGCAGATCTTCCCAGTAAACCCGTATAGGCATGACGTCGACATGAAAGACGCGGCCGGCATTCCACGGCAGTGACCCGAGGCTGGGGAAAGGGACGAAGGCGATCGCCAGCGCCACCGCCACGGTGGCGACAGCACCGCCCCAACGCTTGACCCGGCTCCGCGTCGTCGCAGCCGGAATGGCAACCTCGTCGTCCGTACCGGCGGCATCCGTTGGACGGTCCGCCGGCGCATGGGGGTATGCCGGCCACGAGTCTTCTCGGTCGCCTTCTTGGTCTTCGCCGCGTTGGCGATACCCGAGGGCAGCGGATCGCATGGTGAGCAGACGCTGCCGTAGTTCGAAGAGGTACTCGCCGGGTGTTGCTCCACCGCCTGGTGCATCGGCGGTGACCCGGGATCCGTCATGGCGCTGGAAGACCAGCTGGAGTACATGTCCTGCATGGCCTCTGAGTCCACGCCTTTGAACTCGATGGCGGCAAGGTCGCCCCAGGGAATCGGCCTGGCCCGAAGCATGTTCCTGACGACCACGCCGTTGCCATCAGCGTCGAGGCCACGCCCGAAGCTCCGCACGGCGCCCAGGACCGACAGCGCCGCCAAGAACAGAAAGAGTGACAGGAAGATTTGATGCAACCCGAGCGTGTCTTCCGGTGTATCTCCGTAGAGGCCGACCAGAACGCACCCAGCCGCGCCAGCCAGCCACAGCGCTAGCCAGACGCCGCGGAGTCGGCCGCGCACCTTCATGGTGGCGGGCGGCCAGGCAGCAGGGGCAGGAGGCAGCTGAGTCACGGGTCCTTCGAGTGATCGTGTAGGTGATGATGGCCTCTGGATTGGGCCGGCGGGTTGGCTGGATTGTTACGAGCTCGAGAGTCTTTTGCAGGCCGTCGAGTCTTCGGTCGAGCTAGTCCGCGGCCTAGGTGTGATGTCCAGGGACGTTGTTGTGTGACATGGCCCTGATGCTGGCAAGGCGAAGGCCTCCGGTTGTGAAGTGGAGCTGTCTAGTTCACCGCTTCACGCCTAGGAGGCCTTCGTGTTCCACGCTAACGCTGCATTGACCCCACGCGCCCGCGCTCGGCTGGCCCGGTTGATCGTCGAGGAGGGCTGGAAGCCGTCGGATGCGGCGAGGCTGTTCATGGTTTCGACCGTGACCGCCCGGAAATGGGCTTCTCGGTGGCGTGCCGAAGGGCTTGAGGGGATGCAGGACCGGTCCAGCCGGCCCCACGCCTCCCCGACCCGCACATCGCCACCGGTGGTGCGCCAGATCGTGCGGCTGCGGTGGCGGCACCGGCTCGGCCCGGTCCAGATCGGCGGTCGGCTCGGCCTGCCGGCCTCGACGGTCCACGCCATTCTGGTCCGCTGCCACCTCAACCGGCTGTCACGGATCGATCGGGTGACCGGCGAACCGTTGCGCCGCTACGAGCACGACCATCCGGGCTCGCTGATCCATGTCGATGTGACCAAGTTCGGCAACATCCCCGACGGCGGCGGTCACCGCTTCGTCGGCCGCCGACAAGGCGGCTCGAAACCGGGCAGCTATCGCTTCTCAGACGCGCCGACATTCACCCTCGACCGGTCGACATCCTGCAGGAGGTCGACCGGTTGGGGAACGCGGATGCCGGGTGTGCAGTGGGTTATCAAGGCGCGCTGAGCTGACACAGGCGAGTACGGATTCGCCTTGTGAGCATCTGGGGCGAAACTGGTAGCCCCCTGACCTAGGGCGTCCACCACGGCCGCAGCGGAAGACCGCGGTCGCCTCCCTGGGAGTCGAGCTTGACTGCCAAGACTTGGTGAAGCTGAACGACATTCGTCTCGAACCCCAGCCGTGACCCGGCCATGTAAAGGCCCCACACCTTGGCGGTCGGCAGCCCGACTTCTTCGATTGCTTCGTCCCAGTGGTCGACGAGGTTGCGGCACCAGTCGCGCAGCGTCAGCGTGTAGTGGTGGCGCAGGTTTTCTTCGTGTGCCACCTCCCAACCGGCATCCTGGGCATCGGTGATGATGCGGCCCAAGCCGGTCAGCTCGCCGTCCGGGAAGACGTAGCGGTCGATGAACCCGCCCGCCGACGGTCCGGTCCGGTTGTTCGGACGGGTGATGCAGTGGTTGAGCAGCAGGCC
>JBKOZG010000170.1:0-6749 GCA_046725775.1 Actinomycetota bacterium
TGCTCGTCAAAGACGTCCTCGTCAGCCCCGACAAGATCACCATCCGACACTCCATCCCGGTACGACACAAACCAACCAACACCACCGACACCGACCAGGAGGGCGAATCATCGGCAAATTGCCAACTGCGTTGGAGGAGTCCTGACGCCGCTACTGGCGACGCTCAAGTTCATGCCGATGCGATCACTGCCTAGCGCGTACGGCTGGCTGAGCCACCGCCGGCCGCCACATGAGCTGATCGATGGGTGGATCGCCAACTACCTGGCCGACAAGGGCGTACGCCGCGACGCTCGCCGGCTCATCGCAGCCCTCGGTGACGAATCCTTCATGGGCCAGATCGCCGCCGAGCTGGCCGACTTCACCAAGCCGGTGCTGCTGGTCTGGGCGGCCGACGACAAGTTCTTCCCCGTGGAGCATGCCCGGCGGCTGGCCGGCATTCTTCCAGACGCCCGCCTGGAGCTGATCGAAGGCAGCCGCACCTGGGTGATGCGCGACCGACCCGAGCGGACTACCGACCTCATCGGCCGGTTCGCCCGGCAGACCGGGACTACCCCGCCGCCCACCTGGCCCGAACCGACCGCGAGCCTCCAAGGGGGAGAACAGCATGCATAACACCGTGGATCGCGGACGAACTGTTTCCATAAGCAGTGCTGGCCGCACCAGCCTGGCGCGTGTCGTGACCGACATACTGGCGCCCGCCAATCTCGCCGTCGCCCAGCTGCTGATGGTGAGCTGGAACAGCGCCCCGGGACTGGCTGGGCTGGGCTGGGGAGTGCTGACGGCGACCTTCTGCGGCCTGATCCCCTACGCCATTGTGATTGCTGGAGTCCACCGTCGGCGATGGACCGATCGACACGTGCGAGTCCGCCAACAGCGTCCAATCCCGTTCCTGGCCGCCATCGCCTCGTTTCTCGCAGGCCTTGCTCTGCTCGTAGCCCTGGGCGCCCCCAGACAGCTGATCGCGCTTGTCGTCGCGATGCTCACCTGCCTCGCTGCCACCATGTTGGTGACCCTGTGGTGGAAGGTTTCGCTCCACACCGCTGCAGCCAGCGGCACGGTCGCCATCCTCGTTCTCACCCTCGGCCCGCCACTCCTTCTGGCCCTGCCCGCGATCGCCCTCGTGGCCTGGTCTCGGATTCGACTCGGCGACCACACCCCCGCCCAGACTCTGGCTGGTGCCGTCCTCGGAGGGCTAGTCGCAACGACCGTCTTCATCCTGCTGCGCTGATCGGCTCTGGCCGATTGGGCCGCCATCTCGTACCGACGTCAACAGGAGGTTTGCGCGATGAACTCCAGTACGCCAGCCGCGCCGAGCGCTGAGGCGGCGCTGGCCTGGGTCAGAGCCTTTGCTGAGGGCTGGCGGGCGCCGGCCACCGCCGAGGCGTTCGCCAACCACTTCGAGCCCTGGTTCGACCCGCACATCCGGCTCATCCAACCCCAGCTGCCGACCCTGGTTGGTCACCAGGCCTTCCGGGAACGCTTCGCCCGGCCACTGTTCGCGCTCATCCCCGACCTGGCCGGGCAGGTGGAGCGCTTCGCGATCGCTACCGACTGCGCCTACGTCGAGCTGACCCTCCGCGGCACCCTTGGCGGGCGTCCCATCTCCTGGCGGGTGTGCGACCGGGCCACTCTGCGCGAGGGGTTCGTGGTCGAGCGGGAGAGCTACTTCGATCCGACGCCGCTGCTTCGGACCATCCTCACCCGCCCCCGGGCCTGGCCGGCACTTTCCCGCGCATGGCAGCGATCCCGGCTTCACCGAACCGCACGATCCTTGGCGCAGTTCACATCGTCGACATCAGCAAACAGAGATGCGAGGAGGTCATGGAACCAGTTGATCTGGTGATTTGACATGGTGGGCGGGAACCTACCCCGACGGTCGTACCCTCTGCTGCGGCCCGGTCGCGGGCTGAGCAGAGTCGTCGGCAGAGCCGACTTAGCGCGGCCGCCAGACGGCGTCCTGGGTCTTCGTCGTCGAGCCCGACCGGCGCCTGCTGGTCGAGATCGCCCGCCGGATCGACAATCACGAGCTGTACCCGGTGCGAGGGCGGACAGTCGTCCTAGAGGACGGCGTCCGCGCGTTCGAGGCGAAAGCTGCGGGCGGCGTCGCCGGCAAGGTCGCCTTGAAGGTCAACGCAGGCCGTTCCTGGTCCAGCCAGCCGAACCGGTCGCACGGTGAACACACCCAAGCTGCCGTACGAGACTGGCGTGGTGTCCTCAGCGGACGGCACTCCGATCGGCTACCGGCGGCTGGGCGCCGGACCCGGATTCATTCTCATCAGCGGCGGATACCTCGCCGCTCAGCACTACATGCGGCTGGCGGGCGTACTGGCCGATGCGTTCACGGTCTACGCGCCGGATCGGCGCGGCCGTGGAGTGAGCGGCCCGCCGGGCCATCGGTACGGCATGGACCGCGAGTGCGATGACGTCGCCGCGCTCTTGGTCGAATCGGGCGCCGAGTTCCTGTTCGGTCACAGTTCGGGCGGGCTGATCGCTCTGCAGGCGGGCCGGACCTTGCCGCAGGTGCGAAAGCTGGCGGTCTTCGAGCCGCCGCTATCGGAGCACGGCTCCATCTCTTCGGCGTGGATCGGCGAGTTCAATCGTCAGATCGCTTGCGGGAGGCCGGCCGCAGCGCTGGCCGCCTTCCTCAAGGCCGACCACCTCGTACCCGCGTGGTGGCCGCGTCCGCTGCTGGTCAGCATGCTGGCGCTGTACCTGCGATGGGAGAAGCGCAGGGTCGAGCCGCCTGATACATCGATCGAGAGTCTCATCCCGTTGCAGCGGCTGGACGGGATACTGGTCGCGGAGATGGACTCCAGCCAGCAATGCATGGCGGGCATAACAGCCGAGGTGCTGCTGCTGGGCGGCGATAAGAGTCCAAGATTCCTGCGGGAGGTTCTGGACACGTTGCACGGCACCCTGCCGCGGAGCCAACGCATCGAACTGCCGCGCATGGGCCACGGGGGGCCAAGCAACGACGGTCAGCCCGAGCGCGTCGCCCAGGCACTGCGCACCTTCTTCGCCGACGCCTGACGGCAGCGCGTTCAGATTCACTCGTCGACCGCGGTCAGCTCGCCCGGCGCGGATCCCGTGTCCACGACGCCGGCGGGCTCAAGGAGCATCAACTGACATCCCTCGGGCGCATACGGGCGATGCTCGGTCCGTCGCGGGACCACGAAGAGCTGGCCGGGACCAAGGGTGACGTCGTCGGCACCTCGTAGCTGAACGGTGACCTGCCCGGCGAAGACGAGAAACACCTCGTCGATCTCATGCTGGTGCCAGACGAACTCGCCGCTCGCCTTGACGAGCTTGAACTGCCAGCCATTCGACTCCGCGATGATCTTGGGCGACCAGAGCTCGGTGAAGCGATCGAACTTCTGCGCGATGTCGACTGCCCCCGCGGCCAGCAGCAGTCGGGACCGCCTCGGAGTGCTCCGTCATGATCGTCAGCCCTTCTGATGAAGCTTCCGGTGATTCGCCGATGCGAATGTCCGCCCACCGTACAAACCTGAAACGAAGGCGCCGATGACATCCTCCTGCGTGGGGTCTCGAGCAAAGAGGTTTGGGATGCATCTGACGATCGTCGGTGGAGGCGTGGGTCCGACTTGGGCCTGGCTGCGCGGTCCCGGTCTGCTGCCCCTGACCGCAGGCGTGCCGCTCACCGGGCTGGCGGCATACCGCTTTCGTTACGACGGCAAGCTCCACCGGCTGCCTCCGCGAGGCTTGACGGCAGTGCTGCTGCATCGAGCATCGGCCCCGATCAGCGGCTCAATCCGCAACTGGGCGGCAGGGTGGGGCGAAGCGGAGGCCTCGCTGTGCCCAAGATCATGTCATCAGTCGTCGATCATCGGGATCTTACGTTTGTTGATCTTGCTCGAAATGGGCCAAGTCGTTTGGAGCGATCGCGGCAGCCTGAACCATGGGAGCACATGGTTGTCGAAGCGGGTGTGATCGCGCAAAACCGGTCGCCGGTGAGTGTGAGGACGGACAGGCCGGCGCTGTTGACGATTCGACGGTCGAGTCCAGCATATCTGCCACCTCGTTGCGTGCAATCCGAGGACGTCGCGCAAGATGAGGACGGCGAGCTGGCGAGGTGGTAGGACCTGAAGAGCCGTCGCGAAGGCCAGGGAGGTGGATTCGGACTGCTCCGAAATGGGCTAACCCCAGAGCCGAAATTGCGGATGAGCTGCGTCAGCGCGACGGCATTGTGCGGATCAGCTCTTGAGCTGTCTGATTCGTGCGGCATGGCGCTCCTGCAGCTGCCGGCTTCGGCGGTGGAAGTCGAGAAGGACACGTAGCTCCGCGGCGCTATAGCGGGAGAGTACGTCTCGCTCGCCCTCGAGAGCGATTGGACCATAGATCTTTGCGGCCTTCCGCGTTGCTTTTGTCGTGATTCGTATGACCACCTTGCGGCGGTCGGCCGGATCGGCTGACCGCGTCACGTAGCCGAGTCGTTCCAGACGGTCGAGCATTGTCGTCACGCTGCCGGTCGTGAGGCCGAGCTGAAGAGCCAGCTGACTGGGCAGTACCGAGTCGTTTTGCGTCAGGACCTCGAGGCATCGCAAGTCGGTCCGGTTGACCTGAAGGTAAGCCGCGGCGGCGGCATCCACGGCGTCGACCGCCGCTTGGTGTGCTTGCGCCTCCAGGCCAAGTTTCTTACGAAGATCATCCAGAGCTTCACTTGACATTCAAGACTCCTGGGTATCAAAATAGATTTACTTGACGATCGAGAGAGTCGGTCGTCAAAAGATATCACGGAGGATGCGATGTCTGCCGTACGTCACCTGCCTCAGCCAGTCCTGGAACGCGAGTCCTTAGGCTTCCCGCGGATCCCCGCGATAGCCGGCGTGGCCGGAACCTCTCTGATTGGATTCACCGCCGGTACGCTGGGTGGGCCGTTCGCTGCCATGATCTTTGGAGCTGTTGGCTTCTTGTGGGGGCTGCTTGCGTTCGTCGTGGCGAGACGACTAACCCGTTCGTCGCGCCGCGCCATGTTCGCAAATGTCAGCCTCTACGCGGCCACCTTCGCGATCACATGTCTGACCGGCGTCGGACTACAGATCATGCCGATCATGGATGTCTCGATCACCCATGCACCGCAGTTCTTTGCGGACCTGGTTCGACCGCCCATCGGCGACGCGGAAGCTCTGCCGTACTACCTGCTCAATACTCCACTGGAGTGGTTGCTTATCCCGGCCGCGCTATTGCTCAACGCGCGGATTCCGAAGCGCCGAACGCTGATCATGATCGCAGCTACGATGTTCTTCGCGCTGCGGGTGTGGAGTTACCTGTACTTCGTACCAGACATCCTCGGCTGGAACCAAGGCACGACGGGTCAACCGTTGTCCGCTGATCAACTCGACCAGGCTGCTTTGTGGGTCGATCTCAGCTGGATCCGACTGGGCGCCGACGCCGCCATAGCGCTGCTGCTGCTCGGAGCCGCGTTCATTCCGGTGGCTAGTGCCGATGTACGGGAATCGAGCAATGATGCGTAACTTCTGCGTTCATGACGCCGAGCTCGACACCCGCCCGGTTTGGATACCGACGGTCGCCTCGGCGACGGCGTCTTGCAGCTCGTCGTACGCCGGCACCTCCGCACGGATCCTCTCGAGATAGCTGGCCGGGTCGACCCGTGGCTGGAGAGCGTAGCCGAGCGTGCCCTCCGGCTTGCCGGACCAGCCAGCTGATAGGAAGGCGGTCGCTGTGCGCAACCTTCTGCACGCGCAGATACTGCCGCGTTGACCGCGGCCACCGTTGCAATCGTCGAAGGACTTCACGATCTGACCACCGATAGCAGCGCGGACCGCCCAGCCTCATCTCATCGGTGTCCAGCCGGCGCCGCGTGGCCCCAAGGTCGATTCGGCGGCGGACTCTGCACCCACGCAGCGGACGGCTCTTTGCAACCGTAACTCGTGAGTATGGGCACGGATTGGGTAACCTCTGACAACGCAATTCGGTAGATCGCGAGCTCATGATCATGGAAGACGTATGACCAGCCTAGTCATTTTGTCATCTAGATGTTCGAATAACTTGGGCAGATTGAAAAGTGAGTTGGCTAGGAGCGATGCACTGGAGCGGGTGACGAGAATCGAACTTCGCATGACCAGCTTGGAAGACGCGCCGAGCAGTCTTCTGGTCAGGCCACTTTCGTCGGGTGCAAGGGAAGTAGCGACCGCGAGTCACCGTGAGTGACCGAAGTGCGTGCCCGTTTTGGGCACGTTCTGGGCACGCCGACAGTGAGTGTTCGATTTCGTGACCGCTTCGTCCTGAAGTACCTCGGACGGGCGTCGCTTGATGATCTTGCCGGTCGCCAAGCGTCCTGGACCAGGTGCCGATATCCCGCTGTGTTCGGTCCCGTTGTCACTCACTTGGTCACTCACCGGGGTTTCATGGCCCACACCAGCCGCGTCCCCTCGTAGGCGCCAATCTCAGGCCGGAGCGGAGTGGGTCAAGGGTGGAGCGAACCGGAATCCGTAGGACGCCGAAGGCGCCCTTGACGCACGGAGTGGAGGCCGGAGACTGGTCCGGAGAGGGGACGCGGCGGCCCCCGAAACGGGGCGGTGAACTGATTCATGGTCCAGAACCGCGACTCATCGAAACAACCGAACGGACCCGATGAGTTCGTGGCCCGCGGCCGGTCCAAGCTCGTGACACCCTAGGAAAGGACACCGCCATGTCGGAGCTTCTCGTCGACTTCATCACCTCCCTGGACGGCTACGCATCGGGAGAGGGCTGGCCCGGGTTCTGGGGCC
>JBKOZG010000420.1:0-4327 GCA_046725775.1 Actinomycetota bacterium
AGCGGCTACAGCCAGTCGATAAAGCTGGAGGAAACCCCTTATCAGGAGACCAGCTGTGACTAACGGAGAGGCAACCAACCGGCTGCGCAGCCTGTGGGAACGGTACGCGCCACGCTACGACCGTGACACGGGCTTCTATGATCTTTGCTGCTCGGTGATAGCCGCTCATGGGCGTGCTCGAAGGCGTCTGGCCGAGTATTGGAAGTCGCAATCGGTACCGGTCGGAACCTGCCCTTCTACGCGCGAGGAATCCAGCTGACGGGGGTTGATTTCAGCCCGGCGATGCTCGACATTGCCAGGGGCAGGGCCACCGAGCTCGCCATTGACGTCACCCTCATCGTCGCTGACGCCCAGCACCTCCCATTGGCAGACGACCGGTTCGATACCGTCGTCGGCACGCTAGCGCTCAGCAGCATCCCTGACATCGCAGCAGCAATCAACGAGATGCGCCGTGTGCTTCGCCCTGGTGGTCATCTTCTGGTGGTCGGGCATGTCGCAAGCCCCTACCGAGTGGTGAGAGCTGGCCAGCGACGGCTTGAAAGACTGTCCATTCGCCTGGCCGGTGATCATCAGACAAGGCAGCCATATCCAGAAATCGTCGCCGCCGGCTTCACCGTTGATCGACGTGAACGCCTCAGAGCGGGCGTCATCGAGCGAGTCCGCGCAGTCAAGCCCGCCGACCCATGACCAGCTGAGCCTCAGCATTCGTCACAGTCGCTGCAATCAACGACATCACAACAGATGGAGCGTGCCGCGCCGACCGGACGTTAGGCAGTGAACCGTCGCTGGACCTCGTCGATGGCTGCGGGCAACGGAAACAGGTCCCGGGGTGACGAGCCGGCCAGAGTGGTGGGCGCCGCGCGACCGTGCCGGGTACCGTGACATGGACATCGAAGCCCTGGTCACCCGCCCCGGACCTACAGCGCTGAATGGAGGACGATGGATCCCGCGGAAGGAATCCCTCCAGAACGCGGACCAGCGGCTGATCGTCGGCCGGCAGTTCTGGTCTTCGATGTCAACGAGACCCTGTCCGATATGGCACCGGTCGCCGACCGATTCGCCGAGATCAACGCCGATCCGGGACTCGCCCGAACGTGGTTTTCCAGCCTGCTACGCGACGGCTTCGCGCTCGCGGTCAACGATGTCAACCCGTCGTTCGCGGCCCTGGCGGCCGAGCAGCTACGCGTGCTCCTCGGCCCACTCGACCTCAACCGCCATCTCGACGACGCGGTCTCACACGTCCTCGGCGGCTTCGCCGAGCTGAACTGTCATCCTGACGTCACCGTCGGCATCCATGCGCTGTCAGCCCTCGGGCTGCGCCTCGTGACGCTCACCAACGGTGCCACGTCGGTCGCGCAGCGACTCCTGGACGATGCCGGCCTCATAGACGCATTCGAGCTCCTGCTCTCGGCGGACCAGGCGGGGTTCTGGAAACCGAACCCGCGTGCCTACGCCTACGCCTTGTCCCGGTGCGGCGTACAGGCCGCCGAGGCGATGCTGGTCGCAGTCCACCCGTGGGACACCGACGGCGCTCGGCGAGCCGGCCTGAGCTCGGCGTGGGTCAACCGGACCGGGGCCAACTACCCCAGCTACTTCCGGGCGCCCTCGGTGGAGGTGGGATCACTGGCCGCCCTGGCCGACCAGCTGTCCTGAATGCACCGAATGCTCAGCACGATCAGTTGTCGAGTAGCCGGCATCAATGTGAATGCCACGCACGCCAACCAGGGAAGAAGGTAGGTGGCGGCGAAACTTTTCGAGCATCAGCCCCGCTGGCTCCCACGCGTCGGCAGTGCCCATCCGAGCGATTTGCCCGGCTCTGCGGGGGCTGCCTCTGTTTGACATTCAGGAGGGCGTAGCCATTCCCGCGAGAGAAGGACAAGCGCCGATCAGTGGCGGTCAGGGTTCAGCGCGCCTCGGCGCGCCGCTCCCAGCTAAGCGTCGCACGACGGCCAGCGCGGCAACCGGGAGCGGTAGCAGCAGCTGGATCGCTGATACCTCTTTGGCGGCGGCTGCGCCCCCTGTGCCCATCCGGCGCGGTGTCGCGATCGCGGGAACAGCGCGGGCAGCCCGTCGTCGACGAACTCCCGGCCGAAGCTCCATGATTCGACGATGCCGGCCGTCATCAGGATCGCACCGACAGCAGGAAGGACAGAACGCCGGACTCGATGTGGGGGTCCTTGCCGATCTTGTTCGGGTTCGCGTAGTGCCGGTTGTGCTTGTTCATCCACCAGCCGTAGCTGATGCCCAGGATCGGCGCCAGCACCCGCCCGCTGCGGTCGTTCGCCGGACCGGATTCGATGATCTGCCGGTGGGAGGCCTCGTGGCCCAGGAATGCGAGCTGGTGAAGATCACGCCCAGTGCGCCGGCGAGCAACAGGTGCAGCCACGAGTCGTCGAGCAAGATCTTCCCGGCATTGCCACCAAGCGCGAGCGCCAGAACCGGGAAGATCATCGCGTAGAAGCCGGGGCGGCGACCCTTGCAGTCCTCTCGTACGGACGGCCTGGGCCAGGTCGGTGACTGTGTGGGTGAATGGCTGGTGACCTAGCCGGGCAGTCGCGCCCGATAGCTCGAGAGTGGAGATAAGTATGGCCCTGATTCGGCCTCGACTTCCCAGCCGGTGGACATCGACGAACCGATTGGCTCGCGGACGGTTTGTTCGCGCGGATGTCCTCGGCTTACCCGTCCGATGCGAATAGGTGCCTGTCCAGTTGTCGGCTAGGGTGGTGTCAACGTGGTTCGGCCAGTCTCGCCCGAGTCACCGGTTATGCCGAGCCCAGCTCCTCCCCTCCGAAACAGCTCATGCGCGGGACGCGTGCTACGCCCGGGATCTGCCCGGGCCGCCTGACAAGAATCTGACCACCTGTGCCTGCTGTCTCCTTTCTCGATCTTGGCCTGCCCGCCTCCCTCGCGCGCGTGCTGGCCCGCCGGAATATCACTGTCCCAACACCCATCCAGGCCGCAACGCTGGCCGACACCATCGCCGGCCGTGACGTCCTCGGCCGTGGCCGTACGGGCTCAGGAAAGACGTACGCCTTCTTGCTGCCGCTGGTAGCTCGGCTGTCCGCTGCCAAGGCCCGGTCGCGTCCCCGCGTTCCGCGAGCCCTCGTGCTCGCCCCCACCCGTGAGCTGGTCGGCCAGATCGAGGCAGCCCTTCAGCCCCTGGCGCGAGTCGCCGGCCTGTCCAGCGTCTCGATCTTCGGCGGGGTGAGCCAGCAGTCCCAGGTGCGCGCGCTGCGGTCCGGAGTCGACATTGTTCTTGCCTGTCCCGGCCGGCTGGAGGACCTGATCGAGCAGGGTCACTGCAGCCTAGCCGGCGTCGAAATCGCGGTTCTGGATGAGGCCGACCAGATGGCGGATCTCGGGTTCCTGCCGCCGGTAAAACGTCTCCTGGCGCAAACGCCATCCACCGGTCAGCGGATGCTCTTCTCGGCCACCCTCGACGCCGACGTCGGGGTCCTGGTAAACCGGTTCCTCCGCAACCCAGTGACACACAAGACCGACTCCGTCGAGCCGTCGGCCGGTTCGACCGCTCACTACGTGCTGCACACCGAACAGGAGCAGCGGTTCCCGGTCCTGGCGGAGCTCACCAGCGCCCCGGGTCACGCGCTGGTCTTCACCCGAACCAAGCACCGGGCCAAGGCACTGACCAGCCAGCTGAAGGCGCAGGGCATCCCGGCCGTGGAGCTGCACGGCGACCTCAACCAGAACGCCCGTGCGCGCAATCTGGCGGCCTTCCATGCCGGGCGGGTCGGCACCCTCGTCGCCACCGACATCGCCGCGCGGGGCATCCACGTCGACGACGTTGCGCTAGTGGTCCACGCCGACCCGCCGGTCGAACAGAAGGCGTACGTCCATCGCTCCGGTCGGACCGGGCGAGCCGGCAAGGCCGGGACGGTGATCATTCTTACGACCGGCGCGCAGCTGCATGACGTTCGCGCGCTTACTCGGGCCGCCGGAATTGGGCCTATCACCACACGGGTCGAAAACGTGGCCGACCCCATCCTGCGAGAGCTGGCACCCGGTGAGCGGGTCCTGGTCCCCCCGGCGCGCACCGCCACTCCCGCCAAGTCGAGCATCGCCGGCCCTCGCTCGAACCGTCGTCGCCAGCGGACCCAACCCGGCTTCGAACGGCCCAAGCGATCACCGGAACGTCGTACTGCTTGGAAAGCAGAGCGCCACAAAAGCGAGCCGGAGTCACAGCGCGCCTCAAGTTCAGCGGCCGCTGTGACGCGCTGACGACAGTGACAAAAACACTCGTCAGGTCGCAGTCAGGGCCTGTCAGGTGCGTCCATGGCTCATTCGCGTGTGCGAATCGAAGCCGCCCGGC
>JBKOZG010000341.1:0-6897 GCA_046725775.1 Actinomycetota bacterium
ACGACCTGGAAGCGATCCGTACCAGTGCCGCCCAGGCCGCAGAGTCGTTCGCGAACTTGATCGAGACCATGGACCTGCAGGAAGGATTGATGCAGACGGATCTGCGCCGGGTGCGAAACATGCAGCAGGGGTTCCGTCACCTGCAGCACACGGCTGATCTTGAGCGCGAGTACCTGCAGGAAATGATCGACCTGTTCCAAACGCGCGTGTCGACCGAGCTCAATCGCTTCGTACGCAAGGTGACTGCCTGGGGGTCGATTGGCATTGCCTGGACGGTGATCGTTGGTCTGTACGGGATGAACTTCGCCTATATGCCGGAGCTCGGCTGGCGATGGGGTTATCCGGCGGTGCTCGCGGTGATGCTCGTTGTCGGCGTCCTCTTGGTGTTGCTGTTCCGGCGGCGAGGTTGGCTCTGATCGGGCTGGCCTGCCGGGATCACGCGGGGGCGAGGCATGAGGATACATCACGCCTGCACGGTCACAGGGTCGACTCCGCGGCTGGCCACCGGCATGGGCCGTGTGGCGAGGGTCGCGGATGCTTCCGCCCTCCGCAGATTCGGCGAGTCCCGATCCGCCGCCGTGCCACATGAACGCCGTACAGAGCGGCGAGACGCCGGCGCGAACGCTCAGAGTTTCGATGGCGTGAGCGTGTCTGTGGTGACGATGTTTGGATCTTCCTCTTTGGCATCAACTAGATGATGTGGATCTCGGTAATAGGTGCTTGCACACGCTCGAATCGCACAGCGCTGAACGATGTCGGATCCATGAACGACTCGCGTCCCAGATACAGGTCGCGCATGAGCTCGCCAACGGCGGGACCCTGCAAGAATCCGTGCCCTGAGAAGCCGGTGGCATAGAAGACCCCGTCGACGTGCTCTGCTTTACCGATCAGCGCGTTGTGGTCGGGCGTGTTCTCGTAAAGGCCAGCCCAGCCGGCCACCAGTGGGAGGTGGGCGAGGGACGGTGCGATGATCTCGGCGGCCTGGTCGAACGCCGTCTTCCACTGATATGAGAACTCGCGGCAGAAGCCTGGCTCTTGATCGACATTGGAGATACCGAGCAGCATCGCGTTCCGATAGTTGTGGAAGTAGAGCGTGGTCGAGAGGTCGAGTGTGAACGGCACGGTCGGAAAGGGCCTTGGCCTCTGCTCCGTGATGCCAATCTGACGCCTTACCGGTTCGACAGGCAGATACGTCCCAAGCATTTCGCCGATCTTCTCCGACCACGCACCCGCGGCGATGATCACGGCGTTCACGCTGATCACTCCGCGACTCGTGTGTATCTCGTGTGCCGCAGTCGCAGACCTTTGAATGTCCAGGACCTCAGTGTGCTCGGAGAAGGTCACCCCCAGTTGTGTGGCGGCCTCGGTGTAGGCCTTGACGACCTTCGACGGCTGGGCAAAGCCGTCGCGGGGAGAGAACGAACCGCCGAGGAGCGCCGCTTGCCGAAGAAGCGGATTGATTGCGACCGCCTCAGCTGGAGTCACCATGCGGGCCGAGCAGCCGAGACTGTTCTGGACTCCGGTGGTGTTCTCCAGCGCGGCTTGTTCGGGCTCATTTCGACACAGGAATAGGTACCCGACCTGTTGCAGCCCGATGTCGGTCTTGAATACCTCGTGGAACCGCTCGTAGATCTCAAGACTGCGCTGACCAAGCTGGATGTTGCCGGGGTCGGAGAAGGTTGCTCGTACTCCGCCGAGCGGCTTGGCCGATGAGCCCGAACCCAGAGTGTCGCGCTCGATGAGGACGATGTCACGGACGCCCGCCTCTGCGAGGTGGAAGGCGATGCTCGTCCCCATGATCCCACCCCCGATGATCACGACGTTGGCCCACCGGGCAGCGGCGGGACGTCGTCGTAGATCAGAGGCACGATGTGGCCCGCGTCTTCGGCTATGGCCACTCCGTCCGCGGTCCCGGTGTACTCCTGCTCAGCCATGCCAGGCGTAGCATCCACACGCACTCAACGGGTACGCCATCGTTCCCACGCTGCCTGCCCTTGGTTCCGGCAAAGCGCGCTTTGCGACCAGGATCTCTCCTGAGCCAGGGTCCAAGCAGCTACCCCAACGTGCTTGCCGCCTAAACGGGTGAGCTGCACCAGGCACCCGAAGGCGACTGAATTGTCACTTTCCGCGAGTAGGCGCATGCTCATCTCGGCGAGATCGGCAAGCGCGCTCGGGGCGTGGCGTGAGCGAGATCCTCCCGACTCCACATATTGCAAGGTTGTTGAACTGCCTGGCATCGGTCAAGTGAGCTTGCACGTTCTCCGGCCGGACTACCGGGCCACGGACGGCTAGGACGTTGACGCCAGGACCGGTGCCGAGTCGCATCCATAAAGGCCTTACGTTTGCCGTCCGCGGTGTCGAATCCGCGCCCTCCACGTGGAGCCAGGCCAGCCGTAGTCGACTGACGTTGTCAGCGGGGTGGTATGCAGCCGTCCTCATGAGGCGTTCTTCCCGTGCGTCTATGGCCCTTGCGACACACCGCGTCCTAGGCCAGCGCCGCCTCGGTGAAGACCCGATACCCCAATCCGGTCAAGTAACCGTGAATCTCACGAGTGTCGAGCGCCTGCATGAACTCCAGGATGTCGCGGCTGATGATTTGGCCCGGCACCAAGATCGGAAACCCTGGCGGGTAGGGAGTCACGAAGGTTGCCGATACGACATCCCGGCCCTCATCGAGCCGCGCCTGCGCCTCCTCACTGGTGAGGTATTCACACATCCGTTCGTTGTAGGAAAGGAAGAACGCCTCACGGAGATTGCCTTCGGTTGTGTCTCCATCCGGGTCGCCTCGGAAGCGCCGATGGAAGGCTGAGAAGTTGGGAAGAGGCGGCGGCTGACTGGTGAGGACGAGCACCCGCAAGTCATGAGCTCGCCGATCAAGCGGTCCCATTCGTCCGACTTCATCGTCGAGTTCGTGCGCCAGCTTAATCAGGACTTCCAGAAGGTAGGCGACAGAGCTGCGAGTGGTGCCGATGTTCGTCATGAACAGCACGGTGTTGCGGGAGGTCTTGTTGACCTGAATCCCGTAGCGGTCCATAAGGTAGTCGTGCTTGAACGTGTCGCCGTCCACGCCAGTGAGACCGATGTCGAGCGTTATGCGGCTGGGATCTAGGACGAACTCGTCATGTTCGAAGGCCCGCTGGACCTCGGCCATGTCTTCTTGAGTGGAGTGGTCTCGTCGGGATTCTCGGTATTCGGCGGGAATGAGATCCTCCGCAGTAAGAATCCGAAAATGCCGGCTTAGCGCGCTGTGATTCTGAACTGCGTCTCGAAACCCTATCGCCATTTCCAACTGGCGACGGACCAACTCAAAGCCCTCGAGCTCCACCTGCCGACGGCCCACGTCCATCGAAGCCAGTATTTGATAGTTAGGAGAGGTGGAGGTGTGGGTCATGTACGCCTCGCGGAACGCTTCCTCGTTGCGATGGCCAAAAAACTCGTCGAAGACGTGAATCATTGAGCCCTGACGCAACGCGGTAAGCGTCTTGTGCGTCGACTGCGTGGCGTACACCCGCAAACGCACTTTGTCGGGATCTGGCAGCAGCCGGGCGCGAAGCCAAGTCTCGTCATCTGCATCGGCGAGGGCCGCGGCCTGTGCGGCGTAGCGCTCCCGATACCCGGGGTCATGGAAGCGTTGCCGCAGCCGCTGAGTCACCGCCATCGCCGTGCGTCGCCGGTACAAGGGGTGGAAGCGGGCGAAAGCGAACCAGGCCTCGTCCCACAGAAAGACCAAATCGGGCTTGATGGCAAGGCACTCCTCCATCACCCGTTCCACGTTATAGACGATGCCGTCGAAGGTGCAGTTGGTGAGCGCGAGCATCTTGACCTGGTCGAGTCGGCCCGTGCGGCGGTACGCCAGCAGCTGTCGCTTGATCTCGTCCAGCGGTACTGCGCCATATATCGAGTACTGGTGCAGCGGGTACGCGTCAAGGTAGTTGGTCTCGGCTCCGGCGAGCATGAGCGCGTAATGGTGAGACTTGTGGCAGTTGCGATCCACCAGAACAATCTCGCCCGGCGTGATGATCGACTGCGCAACGATCTTGTTTGCTGTTGAGGTGCCATTGGTGACGAAGTAAGTGCGCTGCGCACCAAAGGCACGGGCAGCGAGGTCTTGCGCCTTTTTGAGTGGGCCCACCGGATCGAGCAGCGAGTCGAGGCCGCCAGAGGTGGCCGAGGTTTCGGCGAGGAAGATATTCATGCCGTAGAAGTCGGCCATGTCGGAGGCCCACGGTGAGTTGACGATCGACTTTCCGCGGGAGATCGGCAGCGCATGAAAGACCCCCGTGGGTTGCCGGCTGTATTCCCGCAGCGCGGTAAAAAACGGGGTCTGATATCGGTTGGCGACGTTACGCAGAATCGACAAGTGCAGCTCGAAGGAGTCCTGGCGCAGAAACACGCGACGAAAGCTGTGGTCGACCTCGCCGGTCAGCGCATCGATTGCGGTGTGTCCGACGAGATAGAGGTCCAGGTCGGGACGCAGATCACTGATGCGCTCTGCGAGCGCCTCGGCCGCGTGCATCGTGGATTTGTCCTCGATGGGTTTTGGATCCAGTGTCGGCACGACGTGGTCGATCTGGTGCAGGTCATTTTCCGAGCGCAGCCGGAACCCTGGTCGGATGACGCAGGCTTGCAGATGCTCGTTGACGGCGACGGCAATTATTGCATCGGCGAAGCTGGGTACGAAGACGAGTTCGTAGCTGAACGGATCGTCCGGCCGCCGCAGTTGCCGAAGCTCCTCGGCAAGCGCTTCCTCCTCCTCGGAGCCGATATCTCCGACCATGAGCACCTCGAATGATGGACGGCGCCGCTGCGGCGACCGCAGATCACCGACGAGGCTGCGAGCGATCGGCTCAGCGGCACTGCTCACCAATTCGTAGTCACCGGCCATGGCGAGTTTCCGCAGCTCAGCCATACGGTGAGGTCCCGGATCTGCCCAATAGCTCTCCAGCGGTGCCACGAAGTCAATGAGCCGGGTTAGCTCTCCTTCTCGTTCGACCCGCCTGTCAGGTGCCAACGTGGCATCGGACAGCTGCCGAGCCAGATCCGTTATCGAGTTCCACGCGTCGACCCGTAACTGCCAGGCACTGCTGTTGCCGCCTATTCGTAGCGACGGCGCCGATCCCACCCTCATGGCACTGTGGGGTTACCCCATGTGCGGGTAGCGGTAGTCCGTCGGCGGTACGAACTGTTCCTTCACCGAGCGCGGTGACACCCAACGGATCAGGTTGAAGATCGACCCGGCCTTGTCGTTGGTACCACTTGCCCGGGCACCGCCGAACGGCTGATGTCCCACCACCGCACCGGTGGGTTTGTCGTTGATATAGAAGTTGCCTGCGGCGAAGCGCAGCACTTCCATCGCCTCGACGATTGCGGCCCGGTCTTGCGCGATGACCGCGCCGGTGAGCCCGTACGCTGCGATGCCGGCAGCCTGACGAATCACGTCGTCATAGTCGGCATCGTTGTAGACAAACACGCCCAGAATGGGCCCAAAGTATTCAGTCGTGAACACCTCGTGTGCCGGGTTGTCCGCCTGTATCACCGTGGGACGTACGAAGTACCCCTCACTGTCGTCGGCTGTTCCGCCGGCAAGGACGTCCACGCCGTCCTCGCCGCGTACCCGGTCAAGCACACCGGTGAGCCGGTCAAAGGACCGATTGTCGATCACCGCGCCCATGAAATTGGTGAAGTCTGTGACGTCCCCCATGGACAGGCTGCTCACCTCGTCGATGAAGTCGTCACGCAGCCGCGACCATAGTGACTGCGGGATGTACGCCCGGGACGCCGCTGAGCATTTTTGGCCCTGGAACTCGAACGCGCCGCGCGTCAGGGCGGTGCGCAGGATGTCGACGTCTGCCGAGGGGTGCGCGATGACAAAGTCCTTGCCGCCCGTTTCGCCGACCAGACGCGGGTAGGCCCGGTATGTGCTGAGGCTCTCCGAGACGGTGCGCCACAGATGTCCGAAGGTCGCGGTGGAACCGGTGAAGTGGATGCCGGCCAGATCAGGGTGGGTCAGTGCCACTTCGCTAACCGCTTGTCCATCCCCGGGCAACATGTTGATCACGCCAGCCGGCAAACCGGCCTCCTCCAACAGCCGCATCGTGTAGTGCGCCGCTAGCTGCTGGGTTGGCGCCGGCTTCCATAGCACAGTGTTGCCCATCAAGGCCGGTGCGGTAGGCAGGTTGCCCGCGATCGCGGTGAAATTGAACGGAGTGATCGCCAGGACGAAGCCCTCCAGCGGGCGGTGATCAAACCGGTTCCAGACACCGGGTGCGCTGATCGGTTGCTCGGCACGAATCTGCCGGCCGAAGTAGACGTTGAACCGCCAGAAGTCGATCAGCTCACAGGGTGTGTCGATTTCTGCCTGATAGCAAGTCTTGCTCTGGCCGAGCATTGTTGCGGCGGCAAGCGTCATTCGCCAGGGACCAGCGAGCAGCTCGGCAGCCTTCAGGAAGATCGCGGCACGGTCGTCGTACGACATGCGCTGCCAACCGGGGGACGCCTCGCGGGCCGCGTCGACTGCCTCCCGGACATCGTCGGCCGTGGCATTGTTGAGCGTCCCCAGTACTGCGTCTTTGCGGTGGGGCTGCACCACGTCTGTCGGCTCACCGCCCCCAAGCCGCTTCTCGCCCCCGATCGTCATGGTGAGCTCTGCTCGCTCACTTGCCAGCTGCTTCAGCCGCTCCTCAAGCGCACTGCGTTCCGGGCTGCCCGGCGCGAAGTTGTTCGGGTGTTCATTTACCGGAGCTGGAACATCGGTAACGGCGTCAATCATCTGAAATCACCTTTCGCCAAAAGGTCAGCGGCCCACGACGGCGCGCAGGAAGAAGAAGAGGTTCCTGGGGCGCTCTGCCATGCGCCTGGTGAGATAGGGGTACCAGGCCGAACCGAACGGTATGTAGA
>JBKOZG010000225.1:0-6086 GCA_046725775.1 Actinomycetota bacterium
GTATGTGAGCAAGCTTCATTCAGCACTCCTTCTCAGAGGCATCGGCATGTCGGCGATAATCCGGCGGATCTGCGGCAGGACAGCAGGGTAGATCTGATGCCCGCCTGGATGTGGCAGTTCTACCACCTCAGCACCGCGCTCGCGCAGCTGGCCCGCAAGCTGCTGGGTGACCCCGGCTTCGATGAGTGGATCTCGATCGCCGTTGGAGATGATCACTAGGGTTCCAGCGAGATCGGCAGCCGGAGGCTCGACATACGGGACCATCGCGGCCAGCAGCACCCCGCCCGCCAGCAGTCCGGGCCGCTGCAGCAGCATCGCCGAGGCGATGTTGGCTCCATTGGAGAATCCGACGGCAACCAGCGAGCGGTCCTCGATCCCGTACGCCGCACTGGCGGTCACCACGAATTCGGCAAGATCGTCGGCTCGGCGACGCAAGTCATCCTCGTCGAACACTCCCTCGCTCATCCGGCGGAAGAACCTCGGCATCCCGTTCTCCAGCACAGTCCCGCGTACCGAGAGCACCGCCGCACCGGGCGACAAGTGGTCGCGTAGCGGCAGCAGGTCGTGCTCGTTGCCGCCGGTGCCGTGCAAGAGCAGCAACGGCGGTCCGGCTACCTCCTCCTTGGCAGGCAGGAAGACATGCGGCCGATCGAGACCGGTCTCGGCGTTCACGGGATGTCCATGTCGAGCTGAAGCGGTGGTAGGGCGGCAGCAATCTGTGCGCGATCAGGTTCCAGCCAGGGCGGCAGCTTGAGGCTGCGTCCCAGCTCGAGCAGCGGTTCGTCGACCGCGAAGCCCGGCGTGTCGGTGGCAATCTCGAACAACACACCCCCCGGCTCGCGGAAGTAGATGGACTTGAAGTACTGCCGATCGATGATCTGGGTCACCTGAACACCATGCGCTCTGAGCTCCTGCTGCCAGAGGGTCTGGGTCGCCAGGTCCGGCGCGCGGAAGGCGACGTGGTGGACAATGCCACCAGCCTGCCAACCGCGTTCCCGTACGCCGGCAAACACATCGACCAACGCGCCGGAGCTGCCACCGGCCATCTCAAACCGTGATCGGTCCCCCTCCTCTGCGTTCAGACTCATCCCGAGCAGATCGGTCAACATGGTGGCCGACGGATCGAGTTGCTGCTCGGACAAGGTGATCGCGTGTAGGCCGCGGACCGCGTGCTCGGACGGGATGTCCGCGACCCCGTCCCAACCGGAGCGATGATCACCTTCCGAGGCCACCAGATCGATCACCATTCCGTCTGGATCGCGGAAGGTAAGCACCTCTTCCTCGTCGCGGGTAGTGGGTGCGTCGGAGTCGATCTGCAGTTTCTTGAAACGCTCGTGCCACCACCCGAGTGAAGATCCCGGCACACTGAACGCCGTTGCGGTCGTCATCCCGGCACCTCGGCGACCCTGCGGGACGCCGGGCCAGGGAAAGAAGGTCAGCAGACTCGACGGGCTGCCTTGCTCGTCCCCGTAATACAAGTGGTAGGTGTCGGGAGCGTCGAAGTTGACTGTCTGCTTCACCAGGCGTAGCCCAAGCGCTTTGGTATAGAAATCCACATTGGCCTGAGGATCCGTGGCGATAGCTGTCACGTGGTGTAAGCCGTGCGGGCTGACCTGCGTCATGATGATCAGTTCCTCTCTCGCTCCTTCTGGTCGAAGGGCCCCATCAAGGGCAGCGTTCCTTATCGAAATACGCCTGCCGCACTAGATAACTGACATCTTCCTCGGTGAAGGCCCGGGGGTTGGCGACCCGGGTTCCGGCGACGGTCTTGGCGACCCCCTCGATGGCGTCGCGTCCCAAGCCCAGATCGGCCAGTGAGGTCGGCGCCTTCAGTTCAGCGGCAAGTTGGAACAACGCAGGAGCCACCGCTCCTGGCCCGTCCACTCCCAACGCCTCAGCCGCCTGGGTGAAAGCGCCTGGGGCTGCCGGGGTGTTGAATGCGGCCACATGGGGCAGCAGCACGCTGTGCACAGCGGCGTGCGGCAGGTGATAGGTGCCGCCCAGCACGTGGGCGAGCTTGTGATGGAGACCCATCGTGGTGCCGCCAAGAGCCCAGCCAGCGAGCCAGGCACCGCGGAGGGTCTTAGCGCGAGCGTCCAGATCGTCTGGCTGCCTAACGGCACCGGGTAGGCCCTGCGCCAATGCGCGGATGGCTTCCTCGGCGACTTCCCACGATTGTGGCGTGGCATCGGGCGCGTAGAGCGATTCCACCGCATGCGCGAGAGCATTCATGCCGCTGGCGGCCGTCAGCTCAGCCGGCATCGAGACGGTGAGGGCCGGATCGTAGACGACGACCCGCGGCAGCGCCCGCGGGTCGCGGCCTGTCGTCTTCCCACTCTCGTTGGATTGCCCCCATATAGGGGTCATCTCACTACCGGCGTAGGTGGTGGGCACTGCAACGATTGGCAGCCCGGCGTCCCGAGCGATGGCCTTGGCGAGCCCGGTTGCCGAGCCTCCGCCGATGGAGACGATAACGCCGGCTGTAACATCGAGGGCCGCTTCGAGGGCCCGCGCGACAGCCGTGATGGGCACGTGCTGTACCACGTCTGGGATCCGCCAAGCAAGATCATCTCCGAGCTGAGCGCTAACCACCGCGGCGACGTCGGCCGCATGACGACCGGAAATGATCACGATCCGCGTGCCGAGCATAGGAGCTTCGGATGCGACTTGCCCAACACTTCCCGGCCCGAACACGACCCGGACAGCCCGGTCCTCCAGGACAGGAGCTGAATAAGTGAACGACCGTCCATCCGCTCCCGGCAGCTCCACTGACCCTTCCCTCGCCTCGGCGCGAGCCTTCGCGGTGGCTCGACATCAGTTCCCACAAGGCTAGAACCGGCGCGCGAGCGGCATCCTAGCGAGGTGCGTATTCACCTAGACACAGATTTCGGTGGCGATACCGACGACGCATGCGCCTTGGCCATGTTGCTCGGCTGGTCCGGCGTCGAGATCACGGGCATTACTACCGTGGCCGATCCAGGAGGGCGCCGGGCGGCGTACGTGGCGTATCTGTTGCACCTCGCTGGTCGTGACGAAATCCCTCTGGCCGCCGGGGCGGAGGTTTCCTTAACGACGCTCGGCCGGGCGGATCCCGTCGATGATGAGCGGCATTGGCCGGCCGGCATCAGTCCGCGGCCGTCGTCGCCGGGTGCTGCAGTGGATTTGCTCGGCCGCAGCCTTGACAGCGGGGCGACGCTCGTCGCCATCGGTCCGTACACCAACCTGGCGCTCCTCGAGGTCAGCTGCGCCGGCAGCCTGGCCAGAGAGCCGGTTGTCGTCATGGGCGGCTGGGTGGATCAGCCCGCACCAGGCCTCCCGCAATGGGGGCCGGACATGGACTTCAACGTGCAATGGGATACGCGAGCCGCCGAGGTGGTCGCAGCAACCGCTCAGCTGACGTTGGTTACCCTCTCCGCGACGCTGAGCGCGCACGTTAGGCGCACCGACCTGCCCCGTCTGCTGGCTGCTGGACCACTGGGACAGTTGCTCGCTCGGCAGAGCGAGGCGCACGGACAGACGAATCAGATGGAGCAGCTAGGCCGCGAACACTCTGGGTTGCCCGATGACCTGCTGAACTTTCAATACGACCCCGTGGCGTGCGCCGTTGCGCTCGGCTGGTCGGGAGCGGCGGTCACGGACATGCGACTGCGACCTGTGCAGCGGGACGGCGTGCTGTTCTTCCAAACCCACCCCGAAGGCCGGCCGACTCGGGTTGTCCTTGACGTGGACGGTGCCGCGTTCCGCGAAACGTGGTTGTCCGCAGTTGAGGGGGCCGCGCGCGGGTCTTAATTGATCAAGGTGGCATCCGGCTGATCATGCTCGCGATGCACCGTCGCTTGGTGATAACACCCTTGCGGCGAGGAAGTCCTCCCAGGTACGGCGGCCGACCGCACGGTCTGAGGCTAGGTTGGCACCCGCCCGAAAGGCTCGGTTGGCCTTGCCCGGAAGCCAAACCGGCAGGATCAGCCGATGTCTACCGGTGGTGTGGAGGTACGTGCGGACCAAATCGGCCATGTCGTACACCCGCGGTCCGGCCAGGTCAGGCACTAGACCGGACGCCATACCAACTGCAAGTTCGACAAGCCGATCCGCAACTTCTCCGGCATCGATCGGCTGGAACCTCCATCCAGCCGGCACCGGTACCACCGGCAGCCTGGCCATCTCCCGCACCAGCATCAACATCGACTCATAGAGCTGAGTGACGCGTAGCGTGGTCCATGGCAGGCCAGAGTCCGCCACCACTCGCTCGGCCGCAAGCTTGGACTCGAAGTAACCGAACATCGCGCGATCGATGCCGCTGCTTATCGGGATCCGGTCGGCCCCGACTACGGAGATGTACACCAGATGCCGGGTCCCCGCCCGGGACGCAGCCTGCACCAGGCGACGGGCCTTGACCTCGTCACCTTGCTTGGTGCCCGCGCAATGGACGACGATCTCGGCTCCCTGCACTGCAGCTTGAACCCCGACGCCGCTGGCAAGATCACCAGTCAGGAACTCGATATCCCCGCCGCCCTCGCGGCCGTGCCGGCTCAAAACCCGCACGTCGTATCCGGCGTCTTGCAGCCTTGGAACAACGAGCCGCCCCAGGGTGCCCGTGCCGCCGGTAACTAGAGCTTTCATGCCCGTCTCTCCTTGTCACATTTGTCGTGTGTGGGTGTCACCAGCTATGACACGCGGCGGCAGGAGGATGTGACCGATGGATGAGAACCAGTGGCTGGCGGATCGCTTCGAGGAGCACCGGCCCCATCTACGGGCCGTGGCTTACCGGATGCTCGGCTCCTTGTCTGATGCGGACGACGCTGTTCAGGACGCCTGGCTTCGGGTAAGCCGGGCCGGAGCTGGCGAGGTTGAAAACCTTGGCGGCTGGTTGACCACCGTCGTTGCTCGCGTCTGTCTGAACGTCTTGCGGTCGCGCAGAACCCGGCGCGAGGAGTCGCTCGACGCCCACCTCCCCGATCCCGTTGTCAGCGTCGAGCGAGTACGCCAACCCGAAGAGGAAGCACTGCTGGCCGACTCTGTCAGCCTCGCCCTCCTGGTCGTGCTCGATACCCTTACACCGGCCGAGCGGCTCGCGTTCGTGCTCCACGACATGTTCCAGCTGCCCTTCTCCGAGATCGCTCGCATGGTCGGGCGATCTCCCGAGGCAGCACGACAGCTCGGCAGCAGGGCGAGGCGCCGAGTCAAAGGGGCGCAGATACCGGCCCCGGATCCTGATCTTGCTCGGCAACGGGAGGTGGTCGACGCCTTCTTCCGAGCAGCCCGTGGCGGTGAATTCGACAGCCTTGTTGCGCTGCTCGATCCTGATGTCGTCCTGCGCTCCGACTTTGGCGGCAGGCGGCCATCCGCACCCAAGGTGATCCATGGCGCAGTGGCAGTAGCCAGGCAGGCACGAGCACTGCCGGGTGCCGAACTCCACCCGGCGCTGGTCAATGGAACAGCCGGAATGGTGATCACCGTGCATGGACGTCCGTACGCGGTCATGGGGTTCACCGTCGTCGATGGCAAGATCATCGAGATCGACGCGATCGCCGATCCCGAACGTGTCGGGACGATAGCGGCGGCGGTTCTGACCAAGGAATAGCCGCGGCCGGTCGGCTACCTGCCGCACCTTTTCGCAGAATCACACCCGAGCGCGACCCAAGATGGTTGTTCTATGCTCAGCAATGCTCAGCACCCGGTCCGACCTGACGGCTGGGGGTGTGATTCTGCGGGAATGTTTCCGCAGACGCGAGACGGGTATCAAGCACCAGACGTCGCAGGTCGCTCCTCAGTAAGCCTGCTTCGCCATCACGAAATGCAGTGTCATGACTAAGCACCGATTTATCCGATGTTCGCCGTCCGCCCTGCTGGTCACTGCAGACCTCGGACGCGACCCTGTCGCGGAGCGCGCCTTTGACACTCTCCAACACTGGCGCCGGGCCGAGTCCGAACGTGGCAACGCCGTCCACTGGTATGACCACGTACCAGTCATCGGCGACGTGGGTTGTTGTCTGTCAGTTGATCAAGCTGTCAACGGTGCCTTCGCGCACTTCACGGCCACGGCTTCAGCCCGACGAAGAGTACTGCCAAAACCCCTGGTGCGGCTC
>JBKOZG010000028.1:0-14539 GCA_046725775.1 Actinomycetota bacterium
GCTTCAACGCGCTGGTAATGGGGGCCGACCTCGACTGGGGTGACGTCAGTGTGCTGCGGTCCATCGGCCGCTACCTACGGCAAGTCGGCTTCACTTACAGCCAGAGCTATTTCGCCCAGGCGCTGAGCAGCAACGTCGACATTGCCCGGCAGCTCATCGAGATCTTCCGTACTCGTTTCGATCCCAGAACTGGTCTCGACGTCAAGGCTCGGGCGGCCGCGACCAGCGAGCTCGTCGACAAGCTCAAGAAGGCGCTCAACGACGTGGCGAGTCTCGATCATGATCGAATCTTGAGGTCCTTCCTTGCGGTGATCCAGGCGGTCATTCGTACCAGCTTCTACATCCCTGGCCGCGAGGCGATAGCACTAAAGCTGCTGCCGCGCCAAATTCCGGAGCTGCCCGAGCCTCGACCGGAGTTCGAGGTCTTCATCTATTCGCCGCGAGTGGAGGGCGTGCATCTGCGCTTCGGCCGGGTCGCCCGCGGCGGTGTCCGTTGGTCTGACCGTGCCGAGGACTTTCGGACCGAGGTGCTTGGCCTCGTCAAGGCCCAGATGGTGAAGAACACCGTAATTGTCCCTGTCGGTGCCAAGGGCGGGTTCTACTGCAAACGCCTGCCTGATCCACGGGAGCGCGAAGCGTGGCTGGCCGAGGGGCTGGCCTGCTACGAGCTCTTCGTATCCAGCCTGCTCAATGTCACAGACAACATCGTCGGTGGCGAGGTAGTCCCGCCAGCCGATGTCGTCCGGTACGACGCGGATGACCCGTACCTCGTGGTCGCAGCGGACAAAGGAACCGCGACGTTCTCCGACGCAGCCAACAAGATTTCGGTCGACTCAGGATTTTGGCTAGGTGACGCATTTGCCTCCGGCGGATCGAGCGGCTACGACCACAAGGCCATGGGAATCACTGCTCGAGGTGCCTGGGAGTCGGTGCGCCGGCACTTCCGGGAAATGGATCTCGACCCCCAAACCGCCGACTTCAGCTGTGTCGGGATCGGTGACATGAGCGGCGATGTCTTCGGCAATGGGATGCTGCTCAGCAAGCACATCAAGCTCGTGGCGGCGTTCGATCATCGGCACCTCTTCATCGATCCGCACCCTGATCCGGCGCGCAGCTGGGAGGAGCGCGCACGGTTGTTCGCGCTGCCGCGCTCGAGTTGGGCCGACTACGACACCACTTTGATCTCCGAGGGCGGCGGAGTGTATCCGCGGACGTCGAAGTCTGTCGTGATCACCGAGCAGATGCGTAGTGCCCTGGGCATCGATAAGTCGATCGAGGCGCTGACCCCTGCCGAGCTGATCAAGGCATGTCTCAAGGCACCCGTTGATCTGCTGTGGAACGGCGGCGTCGGGACATTTGTGAAGGCGGTCACCGAGAGCAACGACGATGTGGGTGACAAAGCCAACGACGTCTTGCGGGTGGACGGCTGTGAACTACGGGCCAAATGCGTCGCCGAGGGCGGAAACCTTGGCCTCACCCAACTCGGCAGGGTTGAGTACGCCGAGACGGGCGGCCGAATCAACACCGATTTCATTGACAACTCAGCTGGCGTGGACACATCCGATCATGAAGTCAACATCAAGATTCTGCTGATAGGAGAGATTGCTGCGGGCCGGCAGTCGTCGGACGACCGTGACGAGTTGTTGGCGTCGATGACCGACGAGGTCGCCGAGTTGGTGCTCGCCGATAACTACGAGCAAAACCTTGCGCTGGCGAATGCCGTGTACCACTCGGTGTCGATGGCAGGCGTTCACGAAGACTGGATGGAGCGATTGGAGAGCGGTGGGTTGCTCGATCGGAAGATAGAGCACCTGCCGACCACCGAGGCTATGGAGATCCGGCGTAGCAGCCACAAGGGCCTGACCTCGCCGGAGCTTGCCACCCTGCTCGCCTACACCAAGATCGTTCTGGAGGACGAGATCCTGGCCTCGGACCTGCCCGATGACCCGTATTTGGAAGGCCGGTTGATCAACTACTTTCCGAGCGCGATGCGGCACCGCTACGCCGACCAGATGAGAGGGCACTGGCTGCACCGGGAGATCATTTCCACCGTTGTGGTTAACCAATTTGTGAACGAGTCGGGCATCACCTGTTTCCACCGACTCTCGGCCGAGACCGGGGCACGAGCGGCCGACGTCATCCGGGCACAGATCGCCGCTCGCGCGATCTATCGTGCCGCAGATCTCGACAAAGCCATCGCTGTACTTGATCATCGGATCAGCGCGCAGATGCAGACGGGGCTGCGGATGGAGGTGCGCACTCTGGTGGAGCGTGCCACCCGCTGGCTGATCAACAACCGGCGTCATCCAATCGACATCGGCGCCGCGGTTGAGCAGTTCTCCGATGGGGTGCGTGCGATTCGGCAGGCCCTGCCTGACGTCTTGACTGGGCGCGACAAAGATGCACTTGAGCACCGGCTCAAGGGATACCAGGCCGGGGGCGTACCTGACGAGCTAGCGACTGCCATCGCCGCACTACCTCCGGCGTACGCGGCACTGACAATTGAGGAGACCGCGTCGCAGTCTGGTGTGGATGTACTAAAGGTGGCCGAGCTGCACTTCACGCTCGGTCAGCGGCTGGGTCTCGACAGGCTGCTGGCACGGATCATTGAGCTGCCCCGCGAAGACCGGTGGCAGACCATGGCGCGGGCCGCCCTGCGTGATGACCTGCATGCGGTGCACGCCCAGCTCACGGCTGCGGTCCTCACCACCAATGGGCTCGCGACCAAGGGCGCCCGGGACGTTGTGCTTGGCTGGGAGAGGTCGAACGCCGCGGTATCCGAGTCGGTGAAGACGCTTCGCACCATTACCAGCGGTCGACCCGACCTCGCACGAACGTCAGTGGGTCTGCGGGTCGTCCGCCGTTTGCTTTCAAGACTGTGATGCAGGCCAGGATGCCGTGCGCAGCTGCGTGGTAGGCCTGAGACATGCGGATTGACCTGCATACTCACTCCTCGGTCTCCGACGGGACGGACGCGCCAGGTGAGCTGGTGCGCAAGGCGCTCGCCGTCGGTCTCGATGTCATTGCACTGACTGATCACGACACCTTTGACGGCTTCGATGAAGCAGCGGCCGCGGGAGAACGGCTCGATCTTCGTGTGGTCCGCGGAATGGAGCTCTCCTGCTCGCGTCACGGCAGCAGCGTGCACGTCCTGGCGTACGGTGCAGATCCGGCAAGTCCCGAGCTGGCCGCCGAGATGGCGCGAGTCCGCGACGGCCGCCTCGGTCGGCTCGCCGGCGTCCTCCGCAAGCTGGTTCTGCTTGGTGTGCCGGTCAGCGAAGCAGAGGTAATGGCCCAGGTCGGCAACAGTCCCTCGGTTGGTCGTCCGCACATCGCGGATGCGCTGATAGAGGCCGGCCATGTTCGCGATCGACAGGAGGCATTCGACCGCTTCCTGGCCGACGGCGGTCCAGCCCACGTTCATCGCTACACGATCGAGGTGGATCGCGGCATCGACCTAGTGCACGAGGCGGGCGGGCTCGCGGTGATCGCCCACCCCTGGGGGCGAGGCCCCGAGCAGCTGCTACCAGCAAGCGTGCTTGAGGGCCTGGTCCGTGATCACCAGTTGGACGGCCTCGAGGTCGACCATCAAGATCATGATTCGCACACCCGGCGGCGGCTGCGTGCGCTGGCCGAAAGCCTCGGCCTGCTCGCCACAGGATCCAGCGACTACCACGGCACTGGCAAGCTTGATCATGATCTTGGATGCAACACGACCGACCCCGCGGTCTTCACCGAAATGCAGCGGCGGCTGGGAATTCCTTAAAGAGCTGCTCGCGCATCGCGCCGCTTTCGATCCGCCTACTTCGTCCTCGCTCGCAGAGCAAAGGCGCCTCTGCTTCACTCCTCCTCACCACCGCGGACCGCGCGCGATCTCCGACGCTCGCAGCTGGGCGCTCGCTGCCGACACTGTTCATCGTGTGGAAGACTTGATTGCCTCCGTGTCCTGATCAGTCGATCGGCCTGCCAGCTCGGCATACAGCTGGTCAAGTTGAACAGCCGGCGCGCCAAGGCCATCTAGGGCGTCGACCTGGCGAGCAATCCTCTCCGATCGCCATTCATACGCGAGCAGGTCCAGTGCAACCCACACAGCTAAGGCATGGTGGTGCAGGATCGCATCCAACTGGCGGCGCCGCTCCTCGTCGGCCGGGTCGTCACAGGGCGGCGGAAGCAGATCGCGAAGGCCGAAGAAACGGCGTACCAGCGGCCCACCTCGCGGAGCCAGAAAGCCGAGGCCCTCGCGCGCCCGCGCGCCTCGAATTACTGCTTCGGCTTCGTCCTGGAGAATCACCGCCTCCGCGGCGACCCGCCGCATCGCAGCCCGCGGGTCACTGGGCGTTCCACCGTGCCCAGCCACGGTCTGGCCCGTCCCTCCAAGCTGCTCGACTGCCGGGACCGGCGATGGCCTGCGGCGTCGGAAGCCGCGCATGTGCCGACTTTAGCTCCGCCAACCGCATCCCAATCGTCCGTGACGTCTTCGATATCGCCAGCAGCGTGGCGGTCGCCCTCCGCTGTGGGCGCTGGGCTTTCCAGCCAAGCCGCCAACCACCGCGTGGGACACATACCTGCGTTGCCACATACGCCCTGCATGCTGACTCCGCGGTCGCGTTTATCGCCGCATAGGGCCGACTCTCCTGATCAGGAAACTGGGTTAACCCAGCTTGCTTGCGCTTCACACAGTTTGCAACCTATGTATCGCGCGAGGAAGGTGGGTTAACCCAGTTTTCGTTCCGAGAGACTGAGGGCTACGGATGCGGCGTCACGTCGTGGCGCGAGGACTACGGATGCGGCGCCACCATGACCAGGAGCGAGGTTGTCGACAAGATCACAAAGGCGATGCAGAGCTCGGCTCCCATCACCACAGCGAGGGTCGAGATGCCACCCGCTCTCACGGGAACGTCTGGGCGCTGATGCTCCAGCCGGAACGCCGCGCGGGCCGCGTACTTGCGACACTCGTTACCCATCAACAGCATGAGGCTGAAGATCGTAACCTTGATCAGCAGGACCAGCCCGTAGCGAGAACCAGCCAGCTCGTACACCCCACCGGCGACCGCCAGAGCATGCACGATCCCAGTCACAATGAGAGTCACGACACATAGCTGCGCCACCCGCGAGAACCGCGGGATGAGCTGGTCAAGCTCCTGCAGCTTCTCTCCGGGGATCAAGACTGTCGCCAGGGCTAGTAGTCCACCGAGCCAGGCGCAGGTTGCCAGCACATGCAAGCCAGTGGCAGCGATCTTGGCCCCCTCCCAGGGGCCGCCGATGGCATTCGACTCCGCCACCATGGACGCCGCAATCACTACCACAAGCGTGAGGGCGAGGATGCGACGCCACCCAACCACGGCACCGCTGATAATGTCTGGAAGGAAGAACATTGCTGCCACTAGGGCCGCAATCCTCGCCAGCTGGGCGGCGCCTCCAAGTGGGGTGACGATGTCACCAAGCAGCTGGCCGCCGAAGATCAGCTGAATTGCCGGACCCGCCAGTGTGCCAATGATCATCGCTGTAGTTCCGGCAAGTGCCAGCATAACTAGACGCCGATTCCTCCGACCGTCCGGCCACACCACGCTCCAGAAGGTCAAGGTGCCCGCAAGTAACACGTAGCCGGCGTAGGTCAGCACCCGGTTCGCGCCAAGGGCCAGATCAACGAGATCTTGGATCATCAGTCACCCTGCCCCATCAGCCAATGCCAGTTGTCTTGACTCTTCGACAGGCTCAAAGCGCATTGATAATCGCCGTATCTCATTGCGGCCTCGGCACGTCGAACTGGACAACGATCAACGCGCTGCTCCACAACAGGTTTCGCTTGACACGAAGCTGTGGCGACCGTCCGGTGGAACATGCCCGGTCGCGCAGAGGCAGCACCGGGCACTCGATATTGAGCACGGTGCTTCCGCTGACGATCATCGCGACCGGGAGACTGGTGGGCACACTTCCGACAAGGGGGCTGATAGCAGCCAGCGCACGGCCGGCACGGGACGGGATGCTGCGTATGGTGATTCCCGTCAGGTTGTACCGCAACTCGATCCGTTTTGCGGGTACGACCAGTGCAAGGGCTGTGCGCTGATTAACACGACCGCCAGGCACCGTTACTGGCTGGTCCTCTGCGCTTATCTGAACTTGAGAGGCGACCGGATTGGCCTTGCTGAAGCGGCTCCCAGCCAGCGTCAGCGCTGGCGGACCGAGCCAAATCGAAGGGGTTGGAGTGGCCAGGAGCACGATCTCGGCTACGTCGAAGCTACCGTCACGCAATGGGCTGGCCATGAGGAGGATGCCAGGCTGGGTGGTGCCGGGCCCCTTCGGCAGGTTCATTTCCGCCGGGTTAGTCGTGCGAGTCGATCTTGGTGAGCTGGTGGGCGAAGGTGACGTCGAAGTCAGGGCGGTTTGGGCCGGCGTGGTCGGCTGTGGAGACCCACCCGTCGTCGCAGTGGCGGAGCGGGGAAATGTGGGGGCAGCGCGATAGAAAACGACTGCTGATACGAGCAACCCAACGATTAGTGCCAGGCCGACAGCCCGCCGCAGCAAAACCGCCGATTGGCGACCAACCGCGGTCAATTTGCCCAATGCGGCACCCCCCCATGGCGATTGGCTAACGCTTTCTCGGATACCCGGGCGGCGCAGCCGGTTGGCGAGCCCTATATTACGCCTTGGGTTCTTAATTGACCTGGGGAGAAGCGACGTGCAAAGGGGCGGTGTCAAACGTGTTTACGAAGCGTGCTGCGCGCGGGTCGAAGTTAGCTCTACTGGTTGCCGGAGTCATTGCATTGGCGGCGATGACGATCAGTCCGAGCTACGCGGCCAACGACACCGAGATCTACATCGTGCAAGGTCTACCAGGGAAGCAGGTGGACGTTGCAGTTGATGGAGAGTCCATCGCCGAGGATGTCAAGACAGCTACTGTGGCCGGTCCGTTCAAGGTCAATGCTGGTAGCCGGATGGTGACATTCAGCGACAACGGTTCGGTACTGGTCGAGAACACCTTCCCGATCAAGGAGAGCGTTAATGTCGATCTCGTCGTGCACTTGCCAGCTTCCTCATCAGGGGATCCTGTCGTCACGGTATTCAAGCATGATCCGGTCGAGGTGCCCAAGGGCAAGGCTTGCCTCGTGGTAGCGCATACCGCGGCCGTACCGCCGGCCGACATCCGGGTAAACGATCAAGTTCTCTTCGCCAACGTCGCCAACGGCGAATCACTTCAGCTGTTGGTGCCGGTTGCCACGTATAAGGTCTCAATCGTGCCAACTGGTGGGACCGAACCGGTCTTCTTCGGGCCGGTCAGTCTGACGGTCAAAAGCGGGGCAGTGAACCGTGTCTACGCGGTCGGCAACCCGGAGACAAAGACCATGAACGTTGTCGTACACGTTATTGACGCGCCGGCTACAGGCTCCGACGAGCCGTCGAAGGTGAACACCGGGAGCGGTGGTCAGGCCGTTGGCGACGGACCGTCCCTGGCGTCGAACCTGGTGCGTTGAGGACACGAGCCATACAGCCACAGTCCCGGTCACGTCGCCGCCTCCGGCGGCACCGACCGGGACTGCGCTGCGCAATCGGATGCGTGGTCTGCCTGTTGATCTATCTCTCCGGTTGCGCCGCACAAGCAGCACCTGGTACCTCCACCGCAGGCAACGCGTCGCAGGGTCAATCGTCTGTCGCCCCCGCTCGCCAAGGTCGGCCTGCCGAGAGTCAGCGCATCCAGTTCATCCCGGAGCGCCTCACGCTTCCCAGACAGGCGACCGCGGCGGTATTTCCGGCAGCAACAGTTGACGGCGTACTTCGAGTGCCAGAGGACGTTCAGCACGTGGGTTGGTGGGATGGGAGCGCCCTTGCGGGCGAACCCTTCGGCTCGACAGTGATCGCCGGACACGTCGACTCGGCAACGGAAGGCATCGGATTCTTCGCTCGCCTGCTGAAGATCAAGAGGGGCGACACGATCACGCTGCGCGCGGACTCACATTGGCTCAAGTATCGGGTTACGTCGGTGAAGAAGGTGGCCAGAGAGGCGCTCGCCACCCAGAGCCAGACGTTCGAGCAGACTGGACCGCACCGGTTGGTGCTGATCACCTGCACTGGCAACTTCCATCGGGACCGAGGCGGATATGACAGCAACCTCGTCGTGGTGGCTAAGCCTCTGGGGTTGGCTCGCTAGGCCCAGTAAACGTCTAGCAATGTGCCCATCCAGCCGAACGAGTAGGCGGAAATCGATAACAAGTGACAGTTGTCCGAAACTCATCTAGATCATTACTTGATCCCGTTACGGTGAAGTCATCGAACAGAAAGCTGTCGTTATCTGCCCTCACTCCAGTAGCGCCCGCTGACATAATCGGCGTACATCCCGTACCAGAGTCGGTCACAGCCAGCGCCTCGACGCCCTCGCGGTAAAGCTTGAGTGCTACGCCACCTGGGACGTTCTGGACGGACGCGGTTACGTTCTGCCAGCTCCCAGCCTGGATGGGGTAGCCGGGCTTCTCAGCCAGCGCGTAATAGGTGCCGCCGTTGGATGGACCGCCCACGCACTTCTTCTTGATCACCACGCGACCGTCCCGGCGATTCACCGAGGCGTAGTACAGGCGTTCCCGGGACTGGTAGCGCAGGAAGATGTGTACTCCGTCCCAGGCCACGGCCGGCGTTGTGGGAGTTGAGACTAGCCCGTTCTGGTAGAGCCGGAAGCCCACTCGCACGTCGCCAAAGTCCTTGCTCCTAGTTGTCAGGCGAAAGATCGCTGAGTTGTTGCCATTGCTGGAATCAGCATTCGGCTCTTTGTCGTCGGGTACGCCTGTCCAGGCTGCCCCGTCCTTGACGAACAGGCTGCCGGAGGTCATCTCCCAGGTTGCACTGCGCTTAGCGGAGCCGTCCAGCGGCTTCCGATAGGCGTACTCGTTGGTGATCAGGCCGTTGGGCTGGTCGAACTTGTCGGTCAGGAGTGCGCCAGATTGGCTCGATGTAGGAGTTTGCGACGCGGCCGGTGTCGCCGAGACGATGGTTGGGCTTGGCTTCTCGTTGGGAACAGATTGGTGTGTGGCCGCGATAACCGGCAGTCCGAGTGTCAAACTAAGAATGGCGAGTAGTTCTGGTGCGTGATTCAAATCAGTGAGCCTCGGTTGACATTTCGTCGATGATCTTAAGGCTCCTGCGAGCGTGAGCTGATCTTGGGTCTGGTAGCGGTTGCTTGAAGTCGATCAGGACGGACCCGTTGGCTCTCAATCACGCCAGCATTGTTGTAGAGAGAGTTGCCAGTTTACGGCTCCTGCCAGGCGGCCGAGGGCTCAGTCGGTGGCGGTCCCGTGATCACGTGAGCGGGTGATGATCTTCTTCCGCTCAACAGGGACGCCATTACGGAGCCGCCGCCGGGTGCGCGTGCGGGTTGCTTCCCTATCGGGCCGAGGGCGGGCTGACTTTGAGGGACTGGGCTGATCCTGTCTCTTTGATGTGAGCGGCCCGCTCGGTGCGATGGTGCCCTTAGCTGCCGGGTCGATCCCGAGATCGTGGTAGAGGTGCGGTGAAGTGGAGTACGTCTCCTCCGGCCGCTCGAACGGCAGATCCAAGCTGTCATTGATCATCTTCCAGCGCGAAAGGTCCGCCCAGTCAACGAAGGTGATCGCGACTCCGGATGCCCCTGCCCGCCCGGTGCGGCCGATCCGGTGCACGTAGACCTTCTCGTCCTCGGGGCACTCGTAGTTGATCACATGACTCACGCCCTCGACATCGATCCCTCGTGCGGCGACGTCAGTCGCAACCAAGACATGGATGCGTCCTTCGCGGAATCGCCGTAATGCTTTTTCCCTCGCCAACTGGTTCAGGTCGCCATGGATAGACGCGGCGGCGAAACCGCGGCTAACAAGATCATCCGCCAATCGCTGCGCTGCCCGCTTGGTACGGCAGAAGATCATCACCCTGGTGCAGTTTTCTGCTTGCAGAATGCGGGCGACGATCTCGGGCTTGTCCAGGTCATGAGCCTGGTAGACGAACTGAGCCGTTGTCGGCACGGTGCTGGTGTCACCAGCGGATTCGGCCCTGATGTTGACCGGATGACGCATGTGGCGACGAGCAAGGGAAACGATCTCCGCTGGCATGGTCGCTGAGAACAGCATGGTCTGGCGCAGCTCAGGCGTCTCAGCCAAGATTCGCTCAACGTCTGGCAGGAAACCCAGATCCAACATCTTGTCGGCTTCGTCGAGAACCAGCACTTTGATATGGCCTAGATCAAGCGCGTCACGGTCGACCAGGTCGAGCAAGCGCCCGGGAGTGCCTACCACGACATCAACTCCCCGACTTAGCGTGCTGAGTTGATGTTCGTAGCCAACGCCACCATAAACAGTCAGCACTCGCGCGTGTCTGCGCGTCGATGCAGTCACTAGGTCGGCAGCGACCTGGCTTGCCAACTCGCGGGTCGGTGTCACCACAAGCCCTTGCGCGGCACCAGGCTTGGAGAGCTCGGCGTAGTCGCGTTCGCCCGGTACTACGACCCGCTGGAGCAGCGTGATGCCGAATGCAAGGGTCTTTCCCGTACCGGTACGTGCCTGACCGATCATGTCCGTGCCAGTCAGAGCAATGGGAATGGCCATGGCCTGAATAGGAAACGGCGTAGTGATGCCGACCTGCTCCAAGGCGTGCACAATCGGCTCTATCACCCCGAGGCTGGAAAAAGTGGTCGTCGGCAACGCCCCTGCGGGTACTGCAGGCCCAGGTTGGGCCTGAGTGGCTTTCTTACTCAGAATCGCCTCAATGCTCGTTTGGGTTTAATGAGTCGTAAGCGGCGCACGATGCGCATGGTGCTCGGAGCGCTGCGACACAATCGGTTGTGAACTTGAGGCAGTCTACCGACCTCTCAGCCTGGGGTCGTACCGTCAGCCAGTCGGAACGCCAGCTCGGTTCGCCAGGCGTTCATGTCGGGTTGCTCGAGTGGGTCGGTGTGGTAGATCTCCATCCGGCATCCCCAACGCTCGCCAATTGGGGTGTCATTCATGTCCCACCGCAAGCCTTGAGTCTCGGCCCACTGCAAGAGCTCCGCTGTGGCGTTCTCTAGGCCGTCGGGATGGCCTACGAAGAACGCGCGGACGAAACGTCCGCCGGGGAGAGTTTCAGCCGACACTGCGCCGCCGGCCTCTGCGGCGAGGTCGGGGGGTGCGGAGACCGGCACACCGGCCTCGACTTGGAGCTCGCGCTCCATATCGATGATCAAGTAGCGGAGGAACGGCGCCCCGGACGGCGCCTGGCCGCGTTCGGAAAGCCAGCCGAATAGCTCCGGAATGCGGTCGGCAACCCGACTGAGGGTGGACATGGTGACGGCCTCACGAACGCCCACGTACGGTTGCGAGGGACGCTCGATGATCAGTGGGGTGCTCTCAAGGCTGGTCATACCACGTACAGACTCCGAACCGGTTCGAAAATCATCGGGCAGGCGGCGCGAGCGTCGGCAAATCGCGCCACGATGAATGGAGGATCGATGACCAGACTCGCGGGACAGCCGCCTCAGTGTGGGGTGGGGCTGGAGTCTGCGAGAGAGCGACATCATCGGGTTCCAGCGGGATGCGCGAGCGCTGCTCAAGGTGCCCCCCGGCACTATCCTGCCTCCATGAGCGAGGGGTCACAGCAGTCCGATGTCGTTCCTGCGGCCGCGGCGGAGCCTTGGGTTTCCGAGCCGGAGTATCGCCAGGGCGCCGTCGACCTGCTCGGCATCTTGGCGTATGGGGCTTTGGCGGCCTTCGACCGGCTGGCCGAGGATGCGCGTCGAGCGCCAACGCTTGCCGACAAGGTATACATGGCATCGCTTGCGGCGCTGCAGATCAAACACTTCGACACGGTACGTGCCCGACTGAGGGAGCTGGACGTGGACGTCATGGTGGCAATGAAACCGTTCCACGCTCCGTTCAATCAGTTCCACGCGCAGACCAAGCCGAAGGACTGGTTGGAGGGGCTGGTCCTGGCCTACGTCGGCAACGGCTTCGCTGCTGATTTCTACCGCGAGGTAGCGGCGTTCGTCGATGCAGACACTCGCGCGGTGGTGCATCAGGTGCTGGCCGACGAGGGACATGCGGACTTCGTCATCGAGGAGGTGCGTGCCGCGATCGCCGCCGATCCCCGCGTGGCAGGTCGATTGGCACTCTGGGGACGCCGCCTGGTGGGGGAGGCGCTGAGCCAGGCCCAGCGCGTGGCGGCGAACAGGGAGGCCCTGACTCACCTGCTCACGGGAACCGTCGACCGTCCCGGGATGGACCTCGCAGCAATCAGCCGGATGTTCTCGCGATTGGTCGAGAACCACACCCGCCGCATGGCCAGGCTGGGCCTGCAGGCGTGAGTGGAGCAGTGCCAATTTGGCTAAGGTGACCTTTCTCCACTTGTGATCGCAAACGACTCAGGTTTGGGCTGAAATGAGGCCGTTTTCGACGCTTGTGGTCGCAAGCGACCCGAACAAGCCGCAACTAGACAGCGCCGAAACCGACGTGTCGGGCATTCTCCTCGCCCAGATCGACATAGGCGATCTTCGACACAGGGATCAGCACTTTGCGGCCGCGTTCGTCGGAGAGCGTAAAAACTCCGTCACCGCCGATTGCCATTGAGCTCAGCAGTTCCTTTTCCACATCGGTGGCCGACTCTGTGCTCTCCACCACGATCTCCCGACTGACATGCTGAATGCCGACCTTGACCTCCACTGTTCCTCCTGGTGAGAGCTGACTTGCCGCGGGTGGCACTGAAGCTACGGTGCCACACTCCAGAGTTGAACCCTCGCAATGTTCGCGCAGAGCGTTGCGCCGGCGCACGCGACGCTAAGCAAGAGTTGCCTTTTCGTCCTCCGTCGCTCGCCGGATCACAATACGTGTCCACGCGCCGACATAGACGCGATCATCAGAAGCGAGCTCATGCTTTACGCCAACCGGAATGGGGTCGGCCGGCAGCGGGCCGGTGGCCGGCGCGACGAACGTTCCGTTGGCCGAGTCCAGATCCTCCACCCACCACCGGGTGCCGTCAGTCGTCAGCTGGGTCTGGCGGCGGCTAACACCGGAGTCAGATTCACAGTCGATGTGCGGATGGATGTTCCGACTCTGCGAGGTACGGCCGACCAAGATTGACTTCGAACTCAGCGGAACGACGGCCGGCAACCCGGGGGAGGGCATCGGGTCCGGGCTTTGCTGGGCCTCGTACCAGGTGGGATCGATCCATACCTCGGCTACCCAGTCGAATGTCCCTGCGGACGCACTGCTGCCGTCGCCAGTGCTCGGGGCAGTGGCGATCGGGGCTCGCTGCACCTGATCGGTGCGAGTTGCATCTGGCGTCTCAGAGGCGACCAGTGGCCTGGGCATCGTTCCTGTGGTGAAGTCGTAGCCGCAGTTCTCGCAGAACAACGCATCGACGGAGTTTTCCGCTCCGCAGCTCGGACAGGGCTGCTGATGCGGTGCGCTGCTGGCGGTGCCAGTCGTCGGCCCAGTAGCTGGCGCTGTCGCCGGCGGTGCTGCTCTTGTGGACTCGATTGGCAGCCCGCAGACATCGCAGTAGTCCTGCGCCAAGGATGAGTGGCCTACCGGACAGATGGCAATCATCGCTGACGGCCAGAGGTCGGGCTCATGGTCGAGATCATGCGTCGCGCCTTCTTATCGAGGGGGACCGATCATCCCCTGATCCTGGTTGTCTTGGTTGAGGCGGTATCCAAGGCCATCTCATCCGCCTTCTCCACCGCCCGCTTCAGACGCACCGTACCTGTCTCAGAGTCGTCGATGTCGACCACCTTACGGAGTCTGGTTGTCGCCTCCTCGTTGCCCGTTTCCGCGGCTAGCTGCACAGCGCGGCCGAGTTTCTTGGTGGCGGTTTCATCGTCGCCGGAGGCCTTGGCGGCCAAGCCCTCCTGGATGGCCTCGGCGAGCTCAGTCTGGCCGGTGTAATGGGCGACCTCGGGATTGATCCGGGTCGTCAGACCCTCATCGTCAGACCACTTTGCTTTCACCAGACCCTGCGCCACAGCTTGATCGCCGACGGCCAGTTGCACGCGCCCCGCGAGCTGCTCTTGCCCAATGGCCTTCGCCGCCAACCGCACACATACGTGATAGTCACGAGACTCGTCGCCCCACGATCCTGTCGGATACCCCCCGGTAAGCGGATTGATCTCCACGCGGCGGGAGGTCAGATCTTCCACTGTCGGGGAAACCTGGCGTACGAACAACACTTGCGCGCCCTGCGGCGCCCAAACCCGCAACTGTGCGTCGGCGACACCACGACTCATCGACTGTTGCATCAGCTCGGCGAAGGCCTGACTCATCTGGTCGGGCTCCGGGATGATGTCTACAGTGCCCAGCAAAGCCTGGGCGATCCGGCGCACCTCGGCAACCTTCCAGTCGACGCCGACTCCTCGGCAATCGCATTGGAACTTGCCCGTCACACCGCGAATCGCGTTTGTCAGCTGTTCCTGCGTCTCGTTGTGGTTCTCGCCATCGGTCAGCAAGATCGCGTGTCGCTGGGCCAGCATCGGCACAGAGTCGAACAGCCGACCGGCGAGGGTGAGCCAGGTCCCCATCGCGGTGCCACCGTCGGACCGGAACTGGCTGATCGC